>JAENIV010000018.1 GCA_016844295.1 Candidatus Berkelbacteria bacterium | reverse complement strand
TCTCCATGAAAAACTCCTTAATTTTGATTAAGATAAAATCGAAAAATAACTCTACTTTTAATACCAGTTTATCAAATATTTGGCACTCTTGGTATGCTTTCTCGGCTGGGAAAAACAAAACTTTGGAATTGGAAACTTTTCGTTATAATCTGGAGAATCATCTTAGCAGCTTGCAAAGAGATATTGAAAATGGTTGCTACAAGCCTGGTCCGTATCGAAAATTTATAGTTTGTGATAACAAACGACGGGAAATTCAAGTAGCTTGCATTCGAGACAGAGTGGTTCACCGTTTGCTCTATGATTATCTCGTCAAGATTTACGATAAAACTTTTATTTACGATGTCTGGTCGTGCCGGAAAAACAAAGGACTGCTGGGAGCGATTGAGCGAGCAGGAGAATTTCTGCGGAAAAATCCGCAATCATATGTCTGGCGAACGGATATCAAAAAGTTTTTTGATAATATAGACAGGGAAACTTTAATGGCGATATTGGAGCGGAAAATAAAGGATCCCAAAGTCCTTGATCTACTATCAGAAGTTGTTGGTGTTTCGCGGCCGAAGGCCGCTTTCTCTCTCTCTCTCTCTCTCTCTCTCTCTCTCTCTCTCTCGATTGGCCACGACCCAAAAGTATCCCGATAGGCAATTTAACCAGCCAAATATTGGCTAATGTTTATTTTAATGAATTTGATCGTTATGTTAAGCATGATCTAAAGATCAAACATTATTTACGCTATGGCGACGATTTTATTTTTGTTGCTGCCGATTTTAATGAATTAAAACGTCAAAAAAAGTTGGCCGTGGAGTTTCTTTCTAAAAATCTTATGCTCCAAATTAATACCAAAAACGATATTATTGTTAAGGCAAAACAGGGAATCCATTTCTTGGGAACGGAAATTTATCCTAATGGTCGGCGACTTTCCAAACGTAACTGGCATAGAGCGCTAAGCCGCTTGAGTATTGGAAATTACTCAAGTTATTGGGGACTTATCCAGAAAAATAGTGATTTAAGCAAAAGACGGATATTAAATTGGAAGATATTAACACTAATACAGACCCATTCAGATAATAAATCTAATCAGGCCCATTAATGATTTAATACACTTTAGTAAAAATATCGCAACCTTCGAACAGGTGTGAATCGACCATGCCACCGCCATGATCACAAGTCCCGTCACTCCGACGATAAAAGTCATTAATTTAAGACCAAGGTTAAACTTTGAATTTTCAACCAAACTTCGATACAATCTTTCGTATTGAAATTTGTATCCCTCGGCCAACTTCTTATTCAGTCCAAGGTGGGACATAACCTGCATTGCTAAATCTTCATCCGCCGTTCGTCTCATCATCTCTTTGCTTTCTCTTTGCGAAAGAATATTCAAGCTCCCTTCCCAAAGAATCTCCCTGTCGATGATGGCGGCCTTTTGGTGTATGAGGCCCGAAAGGTAAATCATACACGCCCCGAGCGTCTCGTAGTCTTTTACGGCGCATTCTACCTCGCTTCGCATTAGATAGTCGACCTCCTCTAAAGGGCGAGTGAAGATAAAAACGGCGATATTCCTCCTCCTTAGAGCTATCAATGTTTTAGTAAAGTATTCGGATCGGTATTTAGAAACAAAGGGGCTGTAAATGACAACCTCGTTGTTGGCGTTAAGCAGATCTTTGGTAAAGGCCCGATAGAATGTTTTTTCGTCATAAAGATCGAGCTTTTTTAAGTTCCGGTATCTTTCGGCATCAATCTCATTTTGCCGGCGTCTTAGATAGTTTTTGTAGGCTAGTGATTGAGACTTCATTGATCCTCCTTTGATTAATGCTGGAAATATGGGGCTAAATTTGGTATGATATTCATATATGGATAGTAAAGATGAAAAACTTTTCAAAAATCTTGGCAATAAACTGAGGGAAGCCCGAGAGAAAGCAGGGCTGACTCAATTGGAGTTGGCTAAAAAAGCGAGAATAAATGCCAACTATTACGCGGTGGTTGAGCGGGGAGAGAAGAATATCTCCTATGAAAAACTGCAGCGGGTTTTGAAGGTGTTAAATATAAAATCACTAGACGTCTCCTGAAGGCTGTCTAGTTTCTGATATAGGTTTGTTTTCTTGGGCTTCGTAAATCTCTTTTAGCGTGGGAGCCCAATCGAGAATAACGTCAAAAAAGGTGTTCCAAAATTTCAGGCTCTGGTCCACCAGAGTTTATAATTATCCATTATTAAGATAAAATAATAACGATATGAAAAAATATGAGCCAGCCAAAATCCGCGATAAATGGCAAAAGATTTGGGAGGAGACTGGCGCTCACAAGGCGAAAGAAGCCAAGAATCGTCCCAAGTTTTATTGCCTAGATATGTTCCCCTATCCCTCAGGGGCCGGTCTTCATGTTGGTCATTGGCGCGGCTATGTTTTGTCAGACGTGATTGCCAGATATCAAAAACTTCATGGCAAAAGTATTTTACATCCTATGGGTTATGACGCTTTCGGTTTGCCAGCTGAAAATGCCGCCATAAAAAGCAATCGCCACCCGAAGGAATTTACTCTTAAAGCAATTGAAAGATTTCGTGAACAGTTAAAACAAATTGGGGCTATGTATGATTGGTCCCGAGAAATTAATAGTTCTGAACCCCAATATTATAAATGGACTCAGTGGATTTTTTTGCAACTTTACAACGCCGGTTTAGCCTATCGAAAAAAAGCGCCTGTAAATTGGTGCGGCTCTTGTCAAACTGGTTTAGCCAATGAGCAGGTTGTCGGCGGAGAGTGTGAGCGTTGCCAAACAAAAGTTACTAAAAAAGAACTCACACAATGGTTTTTTAAAATAACTAAATATGCTGAAAAGTTGTTAAATAATTTAACCAAACTTGACTGGCCAGAACGCACTAAAATTTTACAGACCAATTGGATAGGTAAATCTGAAGGCGCTTTATTAAAATTTAAAGTTGACCAGACGGATTTAGAAATTGAGGTTTTTACTACAAGAATTGATACATTGTTCGGATCTACATTTATGGTTTTAGCCCCGGAAAATAAAGTTGTACAAGCGATTACTCATCCTAAATATATTGATGAAGTTCAAAATTATATTGAAAAAACTAAAAACGAATCAGATGTTTATAGAGAGAAAGAGCATCGCAAAAAAACTGGAGTTTTTACGGGTGCTTATGCAATTAATCCTATAAACAGTAAAAAAATCCCCATTTGGATTTCTGATTATGTGCTGATGGGTTACGGGACGGGTGCAGTAATGTGTGTTCCGGGACACGATAAGCGCGACTTTGATTTTGCTAAAAAATTTAATCTCGAGATTACCCAAGTTATTTCGCCGAATGGTAAAAAAGATGAAAATATTTTACCCTATCTTGATAATGGCGTTCTAATAAATTCTGGTAAATATAACGGCCTTAAATCTGCTGTTGCTAAAAATACAATGATAAAAGATTTAAACTCCGTAAATTCGGCGGAATTTCAGACTAATTTTCGCTTACGAGATTGGCTAATTTCTAGGCAACGCTATTGGGGGGCGCCTATCCCTATCGTTTATTGTGATATGTGCGGCGAAGTTCCGGTTGATGAAAAAGATTTGCCCGTTCTTTTGCCGGAAAATATTGAATTTAAACCCAAGGGTGATTCTCCACTAAAACAATCTAAAGAATTTGTAAATACTAAATGTCCCAAATGTGGTACAAAGGCAATGCGCGAAACAGATACAATGGATACTTTTGTGGATTCGTCTTGGTATTTTTTGCGTTTTACAGACCCGCAGAATTTGCACGAGTTATCTTCTAGCAAAAATATAAATACCTGGATGCCCGTTGATTTATATATTGGCGGAATAGAACATGCAACTATGCATTTGCTTTATGCGAGATTTATAAGTATGGCGTTACATGATTTAAAAATATTAGGTTTTGACAAAGACGGAGAGCCATTTAAAAAACTTTTTAATATTGGTCTAATTTACCTTCATGGCGCTAAAATGTCTAAGTCGAAAGGCAATGTCATCAATCCCGATGAACTGGTGGAAAAATATTCTTCAGATGCTTTACGAGGATATGAAATGTTTGTCGGTCCGAATGATCAGGACAGCGAATGGCAGGTTTCGGGAATCGTCGGTATTTACCGATTTCTTGAAAAAGTTTGGCAATATTCATTAAGCACAGAGTTTAAAAATAGTACTTCCAGGGAAAACTTATCCATTATAAATTTTACTATTAAAAAGGTTACTCAAGATATTGAAAATTTTCGTATTAATACCGCGATTGCCAGTTTAATGAGCGCTTTTAATCATTTAGATAATAAAATTTCTAAAAAAGATTACGGTTTAATTATTCAAATATTATCACCAATATTTCCTCATATAGCAGAAGAGATCTGGCAAGAATTAGGAAATCATAAATCAGTTTTCGAAAGTTATTGGCCTGTTAGTGATAAATCAAAAGTCATTTTGGATAATATTAATTTAGCAGTTCAGGTAAACGGCAAGCTAAAAGATATTATCCTAGTTACAAATAATATTGACGAAGAGAGCGCTAAAAATGCCGCACTAACCGAAAAGGTAAAAAGCGCTATCAATAACAAAAATATTTATAATATTATTTATATCCCTGGTAAAATTATTAATTTCGTGCTAAAATAAGCACAGTTTCTTTTAGTATATAAATAATTTGGAGATTAAAATGGCAGAACCAAAAAAGAGAATTACAAGTTCCCGTTCAGGAAAACGTAAGTCGCAGATAATTTTAAAAACTAAAAGTCTCACAATATGTCCAACGTGCAAAGAACCTAATATTCCGCATAGAGTGTGCGCGTCATGTGGGTATTATAAAGGTGAGGACATTTTAAAATTATCTCAAAAAGCAAAGGCCAAAGAAGAACGGCGTAAAGCGAGGGAAGATGAGGAAAAAGCGGAGGTAAAGTGAACAGGCACCTTTCAAGAGTAATTGTTATGCAAACTCTTTATGAATGGGATTTTCGTCCCGGGACTGATATTAAATCTATAAAAGATCGTAACATCGCTAATTATGAAGAAGATGCCGATGATGGTTTTATCGATCAAACAATTGAAGGTATAATAAAAAATATCAAAAATATTGATTCGGAAATTATTAAAGCCGCGCCAGAATGGCCTATAGAACAAATTGCTTCGATAGATAAAACAATTCTTAGAATCTCAATTTATGAAATATTAGAATCTGACGATGTTCCGCCTAAAGTTGCCATAAATGAGGCTGTAGAACTTGGCAAAACGTTCGGAGGCCAGAATTCATCAAAATTTATCAATGGTGTTTTAGGGATCGTATACCGTAGTTCTCCCAGATATAATCCCGAGGATGATAAACCGAAAAAAGCGAAGGAGGAACTTGAAAAATAGTGAAGATGTGGAAAAAATTTGTATATTTGCAAAAAAGCATAATGTTAATTTTAAAGACATCAATCTATTGCAACAAGTTTTTGTTCATAGATCATATTTAAATGAAAACGCCGGATTTGGTCTCAATCACAATGAAAGGCTGGAATTTTTAGGTGATGCTGTTTTAGAACTTGTTGTAACCGAATATTTATATAAAAATTTTGACAATCCCGAAGGAGAATTAACGAACCTTCGTTCTGCTTTAGTCAGGGGTGCCATGCTTTCGAATGCGGCTAAAGAGATCAATATGGATAAATACCTTTATTTGTCTCGCGGAGAAGCCAAATCTGAAGGAAAATCTAGACAACTTATTTTAGCAAATGCGTTTGAAGCTTTAATCGGAGCGATTTATTTAGACCAGGGATATAAAGCATCGGTTGAGTTTCTTAATAAGAACTTAATCAAACACCTTAAAAATATTATCGATGAAAAACTATATTTAGATCCTAAAAGTCATTTGCAGGAGCTTTCCCAAGAACAAATTGGGGTAACTCCACAGTACAGGGTTATTTCTGAAGAAGGGCCCGACCATGCAAAAAGTTTCACTGTTGGATGTTATGTAAAAGATAAATTAGTCGGACAGGGTTTGGGAAGTTCGAAACAATCGGCTGAAAGCGCGGCAGCATCTTCTGCCTTAGAACATTGGACCGAGATTCCGGAATAACTAAACTGCGTATTGTCTAAGTTTTAAATAATTATTGTGAGCAGACCTTCTGATAAGATCCTTGTTACGAAATTCCCACGGTAAGATAGGGTCTTTTTGTAAAATAAGAGCATATTCGTAAATATGCTTCTTGGCGCTAAAACGAGGATTAGCATCTTTATCTAAGACATTAATGATTCTTTGAGCATTAAAATTAAACCTTTTATAATCTTCTTCAATATCAGAAAGTTTCCAAGATTTTTCAATGATAGTATTATCTAAAGAATTGTTGCGAGAAACTTCGAAATATTTTAATTGATTTTGTAAGTTTAATCTTTTGCAAATATTATCAATATCTTTTTTGATATCTTTTGGGGAAATCCAAACGCTAGGTTGTAAAATGCCCATACCTAATTTCCTCAATGATCTTCTAATTCGATCTCGTAAATCACGTTGTTTTTCTGGGACATTGAAAATTACCAATCTCCATCTTCCGTCCCAATGACCAGTGTCTCGCAAATTCTTTAGGACACGATCGAACTCCCTTTCCCCCTTTGGTGTAATAATATAATGAGGTTCTTCATCAATAACTATTTTTTCAGCCCAACCATAATTTTTAAGTTTGGCCAAAACACCACGAACTTGCTTTCCCCAACGGTTTAATCTATATAATGGTACTTTTTTTTCATCTTCAAGCAAAATAAATACTTCTTGTAAGGGTGACAATGGCATTTTCAACTCCGTTTTATTTAAAATTATTTTTTACATTTAAAAATAACATCTAATGAAACGGTCGTCAAGTTGAAAATCGAAAAAATGTTACCATTTTCAATCCCTTTTTATACTCGAGCATCAAAAGTCGAGAAATAAAAAATATGATATAGGGTCCTTGCATAATTTCACAATCATGATATATTTATCTAAGCGTCGCTCAACGCCAATAATGTAAAGGGGACGCAAAATGCACTTTCTTGATGTTCTTGATGCAGTATTCGTTGGTCTGATTTGGGGGGCCACCGTGATGTTCGGCTTGATAATGATACCGAGTATCATGTTTTTCACTCTGAAAAGTCGGGTAGGCCAGCAACTGCTTTTCGGCTGGCAAGCTTGCTCCGGGAAACGCGGGTTCATCGGCTTCTACAACTGGTGCTTGAATCAATGCGGGTTTAATCTCCCACAAGGATTCAACCCACTAACAGATAGATGGGTATACATGCTTCCGCCACGCGGAAAAGGATTGGTTGCCAAGGCAGTAGCCTTCTTGCTGGGAGGAAAGTGGCCATCTATAGATCTCTCGGACGATAACGCCCTGCCTACCATGATTGTCGTGTCTCGATCGGGGATTCTGTATTTTGACCCGCCGTTTGGCCCACCGAAAAAGTCCGGCCAGATGGTAAGATACGGAGGCTACGAGCTAAGAATAGAGGCTCCCGATCAGACCAAGGCCGAGAAGGCCTATCGAGAATGGGCTGACAGAGCAGCCACCTTGCAAGTTCTAACCTATCCCCAGAACTACCGGGCTATCCGCGAAATTCGCATTGAAGGTGTAACGCTTTTATTCCGGGTAGTCTCGCACAGCTACGTCGGACGCGATTTCAATGGTGCCTTGATGGCATCATGAAGCCGACAGAGTGTCCGCATCAATTGCAGAGTTCACGCCGCGTCCCATGAGGACGCGGTTTTTTTATTGATCTGATTTTAGTGAATAATTTCTACTGCCAGGTCCAATTATTGAATCCCCATTCAAGTAACTTTTTACTTTCCTTAGCCGAAGCTAAAATTGTATTTTCATTAGTATTTAATATTACGCTTAGTATTTCATGATCATTTTTATTTGCCGCAGATACAAGACAGTGTCCGGCTTCATAAGTAAAACCTGTTTTAATTCCGGTGGCTAAAGGGTAATATAACTGTTCATCTGACTTTATAAGTCGATTGGAGCTTTTCAGTTCGTGGATAATATTACCATTTACTGACGAGATAGATGTTTCAGACATCTTGACAATTTCTCTGAATTTATCATTTCGCATAGCATAAGTTGCCAATATGGCTAAATCGTGAGCTGTTGAATATCCAGTATCGTCAAGACCAGCAGGATCTTTTAATTGAGTATCAATTAAACCTAAATTTTTAACCTTATCGTTCATATGAGAAACAAATTTATCTTTTCCACCAAAATAGGTGGCTATGGCATAGGCTGTATCGTTGCCAGACATAATCAACAATCCTTTCAGAAGATTCTCCACTGTAATTTGTTCGCCGACTTGTAGTTTTATGTCCGATCCCTCAACGGCAATCATCGGGTAAGAAATTGTCACAACGTCATTTAATTTATCAAAATGATCTTCTAAAACCACGATTGCTGTCATAATTTTCGTAGTCGAAGCAATCGGAACTTTTTCTATTGCATTTTTAGAGTACATAACGTAAGAACTTTTCACGTCCATTAATATTATGGCTTTTGCATATATTTGGGGGTCTTGAAAGCCAGAAGCCTTCTCTGGGGGCTCTACAAGCGCATTTCTGTCAGGTATGGGAACGCCAAATGTTTTTTCGCCAGCAATTTGTTTATTAACGGTTTT
This sequence comes from Candidatus Berkelbacteria bacterium, assembly GCA_016844295.1. Taxonomy (GTDB): domain Bacteria; phylum Patescibacteriota; class UBA1384; order UBA12157; family JAENIV01; genus JAENIV01. The sequence goes on along the minus strand of JAENIV010000018.1, from coordinate 12,096 downwards.
TTTTAATGTTTGGGAGACAAAAACCAATTGCAAAACCAGCATAATTAAAAGAACTCCGGCGATTAAAATAACTGATTTACTTTTCATTTTTTTAGGGGTGACTTAATAATAATATTAAGTTCCTTCAACTGACTATCGTCAATTGTTGAGGGAGCATCCATCATTAAATCTCTACCATCGCCTGTTTTTGGAAAGGCAATAACTTCGCGAATTGAGTCTTCGTTTGTAAGGATCATACAAAAACGATCTAGACCATGCGCTATTCCGCCATGTGGAGGGACACCGTATTCGAATGCCTCGAGCATATGGCCAAATCTTTCACGGGCTACTATTTTAGATATGCCAACTAGCTCTAAAACTTTTTCTTGAACTACTGGATCTGTGGTTCTCAGACTTCCACCGGCAATTTCGAAACCATTCAGTACTAAATCGTGCTGCCAGGATCTAACCTGAGAGGGGTCTTTATCCAACAATAGAACGTCTTCGTCAAGAGGTCTAGTAAAGATGTGATGGTGTGGATCCCATCTTTTTTCCTTTTTATCGTATGAAAACATCGGCCAATCAATAATCCATGTGAATGCAAGTTCATCTGAGTCGGATTTATCTTTCCTTAAATCTGGCTTGTCTGTTTTATACTTTTCTATCGCTTCGGCATAAGGTATCCTTGGAAATGGTACTTTTGTGATTTTCTTTTCAGGGAATAATTCTCTGTGCATCTTGATTAAAAGGGTTTCATAAAGTTCTAGAATATCATTTTGCGCAACGAAACTCATTTCCAAATCAAGTTGCGTAAATTCAGGCTGTCTGTCTCCTCTAGGGTCTTCGTCGCGAAAACATCTGGCGATTTGAAAATATTTTTCAATTCCGGCCACCATTAATAATTGTTTAAATTGCTGCGGAGATTGAGGAAGTGCATAAAACATACCAGGATGTAGCCTTGCTGGAATCAAATAATCGCGCGCACCTTCCGGTGTTGCTTTAGTAATATATGGTGTCTCAATTTCAAGAAATCCCTCTTTGTCTAAATAATCTCTAATAAATTTTATAACTTTATGCCGTATCACCAAATGAGAAAGCATCCTTTCCGAACGGAGGTCAAGATATCGATATCTCATTCTAGTTTCTTCATTTATACCTTTCGTATCTTGGGAAATCTCAAATGGTAGGGTCTTTGCCTGAGCCAATATTACCAATTCTTGAGCTTCAATCTCTACTTTTCCTGTTATCAGTTTATTATTTTCTGAACCTTTGGGCCTTTGTTCTCTTTATATAAATCTCCGAAAAATACTACTTGCAAAAGACCCGATCTATCTCTTAAATCTATAAAGATAACTTTACCATGATCGCGTCTGGCATGTACCCATCCAGCTAGTTCAACTTCTTTATCTAATAATTCGGTTGTATTTTTATTTTCAGTTTTCATCTTACTCCTTCGTTCGCAATTTTGCTTTGTATTCATCTTCGATAACTTTGATAATTTTATTGATAATTTCTTTGGTTTCTTCGTCATTCATCGGACCTTGCATGTCCTGCAGCCAAATATGGAACGCTAAACTTTTTTGATTATTATCTATATGATAAGTATCAAATAATTCCGTAATTAAGATTTTATCACTAACAGATTTGATACTTTCAATTATTTCATCTTCTTTGGTATTGCTTTCAAAAATAAGTGATAAATCTCTGACTGTTGGTGGGTATTTTGATATATTTTTATATTTATTCTCAGAGATTTTATTTTTATATTTCCACTCATTATTAAGTATGTCTTCAAGATTTACTAGTATGTATTTTACCGGGCGTCGAATTTTAAGGTAATCTAAGATTTTTTGATCAACCTGAATTATTTTGGTGTCTAATTTTAGTTCTTTAATTGCTTTTTCAATACGATATTCATTTTTACCCGTAATAGCCAAACATAATTGCCACCATTCTTTCTCTTTATGAAATACTTTTTCGATTTCAAAAACGTCTGTTTCCGGAGACCATGGATTTTTCGCAATCTGTGATAAAACCGAAACTATTAAATTTGGCCGGAGATATTTTGTTTCCGGTGATAAGGGATTTTTGATTTGGATAACTTCATCTGTTTTCAATCCCAATAATTCCATTAATTTAGAATCCGAAAAAGAGTATGAGTAAACTTCTGTAAAATCGATATTAATCAGAAAATCTTTAACTGCTTCTCGAAAAATAAATTCTTTGTTTACACTTGTTTCTTCTTTTCCAAAATATCGTTTTTCAATATTATTATAACCGTAGATTCTGGCTATTTCTTCGGCTAGGTCTTGCCAAATTTTGGTATCATAATATCGATAAGGTGGAACTTTAGCGGTGGATCCCTTAATTTTGAAGTTTAAACGTTCAAGACTATCTTTAATTTCTTGCTCTGATAAATTTGTTCCCAACAAATGATTTATTTTTCCCGATTGATATTCGATTTCAGTTGATTTAATCGTTTGAAATATTTCATCAACCATTTTGCCAGCCTTAGCTTTGGAGCAATCTTCTAGTATCAAACTGCTAGCCATTTGGATAGCATAAATTGTTCCTTCAAAGTCGACTCCGCGTTCGTAACGATAAGATGCATCTGTCGAATGATTCAACCCTTTTGAGGCTTTTCGAATAATGACCTGGTCAAAAATTGCTCCTTGTAACACTATGGTTTTGGTTTTTTCATCCACCTCAGATTTGAATCCGCCCATGATCCCAGCCAAATCATAGATTTTTTCATTATCGGTAATTACAGCTGTATTATCGGGCAATTTCCTCACTTGACCGTCCAGTGTTATCATATCTTCACCTTTTATTGAATATCTGATTTTTATAATACCGCCCTTTATTTTATCGTAATCAAAGGCGTGTAAGGGTTGACCAGTGGCTACCATAACATAGTTTGTAATATCGACAATATTATTAATAGGCCGAAAACCGTAAGTAGCCAATTTTTCTTGCAGCCATTTCGGCGATTCTTTTACTTCAACGTTATCGATTATGCGTGCGCTGTAGCGAGGGCAGAAGTTTGAATCAGCCGTTGATACATAAATTGACTTGTTCAAATCTTCTTCCTTCACGGCAAAATCTTTTTTGTTAATTTTAAGGCGATATAACGCTGCAATTTCCCGCGCCATCCCTGTGATTGATAAACAATCTCCCCTATTTGGCGTAATTTCAAAATCCAATACAAAATCGTCCCCCACCTTTTCCACTGATTCTACCGCATGTCCGAATAAACTTAAATCATCCGCCAACTGTTCTGGGGTTTTATCAAACTCGACAAATTCTTTCAACCCATTGTATGATATTTTCATAAATAATCCTAAAATTGCTTTAAAAATCTTAAATCACCAGAATATGAAAGTCGAATATCGTCAATGCCAAATTTTTGCATCATATATCTGTCAATTCCCATTCCCCACATAATACCCTGCCATTTTTCTGGATCAATGCCCATATTTTTCAAAACGATAGGATGGGCCATCCCACTTCCCAACATTTCGCGCCATTTACCATCTTTTAATTGAATATATAAATCCATCCCTGGTTCAACAAATGGATAAAGATGCGGATTCACACGTGTTTTAATATCTTCTCCGAACAAAGTTTTCATATATCCGTCTAAAATCCCAATCAAATGGCCCATGTTGAGATCCTTATCTATCGCAATCCCGTCTATTTGATAAAAGGTATGTTCGTGCGAAAGATCAGTAGCTTCATTCCGGAAGCATCTTCCGGGTACAATGAGTTTAAAGGGTGGTTTTAAATTATTTTCTTTCACATATCTGACGTCAACTGCCGTAGTATGAGTTCGAAGCACTTTACCATCTTTAGTCCCCCCAATTCCGCTTCCCTTGGCCATACTCGGGACAGGCGGGGCAAGCCAAAAAGTATCTTGTACGTCGCGCGACGGGTGATTTGCCGGAACGTTCAAAGCATCAAAATTGTACCATTCGGTTTCAGCTTCCGGCCCCTCAACGATTTCAAAACCTAGATCCGTGAAATATTTTAAAGATTCTCTCATAAATTGAGTTAATGGGTGTAAATTACCTGGCATATTTCTCTTTTCTAAAATATAATTCTATGAAAAATGTTGCGACTACCAGTAGAGCTCCGACCCACCAATTTAAAACTCGTAATTGTTGTAAAAAAAGAAGACCGATAATGGCCACGGCGATTAACATCGATTGTCTCAGAGTGGGTAAAAGGTGAGAAAAGATAATTTCCCGGTTTGTAGCCCAAACTTTAAAATAATATCCGATTAAAGAAAAAATAGCGGTCCAAAAAAGAAAAATAGTTATATAAAAAATCAAAATCATCCAGAAGGGGCTTTGAAACGGATTAACGTTGAAAACAATAATCAACGAAAATCCGGCAAAGATAAACAATATAGCATACAAACTAAATAAATATAGCCTTAATAACATTATTTTACCTATTTGATATTATTGCGTCTTATTAATTTCCTTTAAAATATTTTCTACTCTATTTATTTTTTCAAGGGAGTCATCAAACATGAATTCCAGCTTTGGAGTATATCGCATCTCTAACTTTCTACCTAAAATATGTTGGAATTCTTTACTATGGTCTGAGAGTATCTTCAAGGTTTCTTTTTCCGATGATTTATCAAAACACGAGACATATATCCATGCATTTTTTAAATCGCTCGTAACGTGAACATCAATTAATGTTACCAATCCCAGGTTTTCTGGTAAGGTCTGTATTATTAATTCTGCTAGTTGTTGTTTAATTAGTTCACTAACTTTCTGGATTCTTCTAGCCATACTAAAAATATACCATATGAATCGTATTTACGCAATCGAAAAACCCGCCGTTTAAAGCGGGTTTTTCTTAACATATGATAAGGTACAAAAACGTTAATTAAAGACTAAATTATTTACTTTCTATTATGACTTGTTAAATTAAATGTTCTTGAGTTTCGCTTCGCGAAAGAAGGTACAAAAACGTTAATTAAACGTGCTAGGTGTCACTTCGTAAAGAGGCTGCAAAACACCTTCTTATAATACCACTAATTTAACGTTTTTGCCACTGTGGGGCTCGTCTGGCGCCTTTGAGACCTGGTTTCTTGCGTTCTTTCATACGGGGATCCCTGGTTAAAAAACCTTCGACTTTAAGTGTTTTATGTAAATCTGGCTGTATTTTTTCTAATGCTCGCGCAACGCCTAACTTTATAGCACCTTCTTGAGATACCAATCCTCCGCCTGAAACTTTAACGAAGCAATCAACTTTCTTATCATATCCGGTGATTTTTAAAGGTTCAGTATAAATTCGGCTCGGATTGGCAATTTCTTTATCATTGATGGTGATTTTACCAGATCCTAATACTAGTTTAACCCTCGCAATAGCAGTTTTTCTTCTACCAATCGCGGTAAAAATATCTTTTATTGTCTTGATCGTCTTTTTAGGGACGCCTTTGGTTTCAGCCATTTATATCTCCATTATATATAGTTAAATTTTTCATCCATTTGTCCTGCAATTTATTTTTCGGAAGCATTCCTTTAACAGCGCGGCGTAGGATTTCGGAGGGGTTTTTTCTATAAACATCCATCATGGTCTCGCTTTTTAAATTCCCAATATAACCAGAATGTTTCCAATATATTTTTGAGATCATTTTATTACCAGTAACCTTGATTTTGCTGGCGTTCGTAATTATGACTTTATCTCCTATTAAAATATGGGGGCGAAATTCAACTTTTCCCTTTCCACGAAGCAAATTAGCAACGGAAGTTGCCAAACGTCCAAGCACCTGTCCCGAGGCATCAAGCGTATGGATCTTAATTTCAACTTTAGCCTCTGATTTTTTGCTTAATTCCGTGTTTGCTTTATTGAACGGTTTTTTCTTCGAGTTTTTTCTCGAGCTTTTTTTCAGATTGTTTGATCTTTCCTTGGGCATTTATTTCCTTTTTATCTTGTGATTCCTTCTCAACTATATTTTCTTCGCCTCCAGATAATTTTAAAATTACCTGCTCAGAGGCATCACCTTTACGTGGTCCTAACTTATATATCTTGATGAATCCGCTTTGAACTTTTTTAAATCGCGGGACTAATACTTCAAACATTTTTAAGGCTGCTTTTTTATCGAATACAAAACTTAGTATTCTTCTTTTTGAATTTAAATCATTTTTCTTGGCAATGTTCATAAGATGTTCAAAAGTACTTTTAACTTCTTTTGATTTCGGCTTTGTAGTCTTAATTTCCTCATATAATATAAAAGAAGTAACCAGGTTTCTGATTAATGATTTTCTATGGTTGTCTTTTCTTGAGAATGAATTTTTCAACTTGTCTTTTTAATTGCTTTAACGGGTTTTTTTATTTCTTTTTTGACAATTTTTCTAGTTTTCAAAATTTTAGGCGCTTCTTCAATCTGGCAGGATTGATCTACTAAGGCAAAATGTTCGACTAGAATTTTCGCTGCTTTTCCTAAAGCAACTTCCGGATCAATCGAACCATCGGTAGTAATTTCAAGGACTAATTTATCATAATCAGTTTCTGCGCCTACGCGAGTCTTTTCAATTTCATAATGGACTTTCTTTACAGGTGTAAAGATTGAATCAACGGCAATTGTTCCAATCGGTAATTTTTCATCTTTTCTTTTTTCTACGGGTTCATATCCGCGTCCCTTTGTGACAACAATTTCCATCACAAATTTACCTGATTTACTAATACTCGCTAAAAAAGTGTTTTTATTAACAACTTCGCATAACGGATTAGCCTCAAAATCGTTAGCAGTTACTTCTTTGGGTCCTTTGGCAGTTAACTTTAAAGTTATTGGTTCGTCAGAATTAAATTTAAAACGCAATGTTTTTAAATTTAAAATGATCTCAACAACATCTTCTTTCACTCCAGCAATTGTTGTGAATTGATTATTCGCACTTTCAATTTTTACCGATCTTATTGCGGCGCCTTCAAGGGACGACAAGAGGACCCTTCTAAGGGTATTCCCGATTGTCACACCATAGCCGGGAGATAAAGGTTCGATAACGAAAGTTCCACGATTGTCGACTTTTTCCATGGTTTTAATTTGTATTAAACTTGTTTCTGGTAGGGTATAGTCCATAGGACTCCTTTTCCGCTATCCGCGGATCCGCGTTAGCGGACAATATTTATATTATTATCTTGAATAAAACTCAATAATTAATTGTTCGTCTAAATCTGTCTCGATTTCTTCTCTCGCAGGTTCCCGAGAAATTTCCGCAAGGGTATTTTTAGGATCAATCTTAATCCATTTCGGAACGGTTGTTTTGATTAATTCAATATGTTTTCTTTGCTTGATAATATCTTTCATTTTAAGTGAATATGATGGAATGTTGACTGTATTTTCATTAATGGTAAAGAATCTATGCGTAATCAGTTGTCTAGCATGGGCGCGAGATTTCGCCCATCCTATACGATAAATAACGTTATCTAAACGTAATTCTAATAATTTCAATAATTCTTCTCCGGTTGATTTACGCGACTTGCCTGCTTTGCTAAAAAGATTAGAGAATTGACGTTCGCGCATACCATACTCTGCTTTAGCCTTTTGTTTTTCTAGCAATTGTAAACCATATTCTGATCTTCTGGGTGAAGTAGTCTTAGGCCCATGTTGACCTGGTCGGTAGTTTCGTCTGGTTAAAGCACACTTAGGCGTAACACATCTGTCGCCTTTCAAGAATAATTTCGTTTGAAACTTTCTACATTTTGCACATTTATCCATTAAACCCTCCTGATCTTTTTAGGTCTTGTACCGTTATGCGGAACGGGGGTTACATCTTTTATAGATACAACTCTGATACCTTGACCACCAACGGCTCGTACAGCTGACTCTCTGCCGGATCCAACCCCAGAAACCTTAATTATGGCCTCTTGAATATTATAGTCCTTGGCTTTTTCTAAGGCTTTACGTGTAGCAATCTGGGCTGCAAATGGTGTAGATTTCTTTGTCCCGGTAAAACCATTCGTACCGGCAGATGACCAAGAAAGAGCGTTACCCTCGTCGTCTGTCACCGTAACAATAGTATTATTAAAAGAAGACTGGATATAGATAATTCGTTTTTGCCATAATGACTCACTTCGTTCGTAAATTCGAATTTCTAAATTCTAAACTCAATGTATTTTTTTATATTTATTGTTTTAAATTTATAATTTGTTTAAGTTTTTTCTGCCGATTTTTTACGACCCGAACCAACTGTAACCCGTCTGCCTCTTTTTGTGCGGGCATTTGTTCGTGTCCTTTGCCCCCGTACAGGTAAATTACGTTCGTGACGCTTCCCACGATAGGAACTTATTTCCTTAAGCCTCTTAATGTTTTGGGAAACCTCCATGCGTAAATCACCTTCGACTTTATAATTTTTATCGATAACTTCGCGTATTTTTTCGAGCTCAACGTCTGAAAGATCGGAAACTTTTGTACCTAATTTAACATTTGCTTGTTGACAGATTTTTTTAGCTAACGGTAGGCCTACACCTTTAATATAGGCTAATGAATATTCAATATGTTTATTGTCTGGAATATTTACTCCGGCGATTCGAGCCATATTTATCCTTGTCTTTGTTTATGTTTTGGATTCACGCAAATTACCCGCAAAACTCGTTTGCGGCGGATTATTTTACACTTCTGGCAAATTTTTTTAACAGATGGTCTCACTTTCATAATAAAAATTCTAAGTAATTTGTACTTAGCTACTAGTTATCGGTTATCTGTATTTTTTAAAATCATACTGATAACTGATAATAGATAACTGTGTACTTACAACCTACGCGTGATCCGGCCCTTGCTTAAGTCATAAGGAGAAAGTTCGACTGTAACCTTGTCTCCTGGTAAAATCTTAATGTAGTGCATCCTGATTTTACCGGAAACATGGGCAAGAATTTCTTGACCATTCACGAGGCTGACACGAAAATTCGCGTTTGGAAGAGCCTCAGTGACTTCTCCCTCTAAAACAATTTTTTCTTTATCCATAACTTGCACAACTCATTTGTTACTACAGTTTATTTAGTAGTAATTCTATAAATATTGTAACAAATAATTAGCATTTAGTCAATAGATGCTTATATGTCCAAATATTTTTTAATTTGGTCTCTCGAAAGTTCAATATACTTTCCCAAAGGAATATTTTTAAGATCAATCTTGCCAATTTTTATTCTTTCGAGCCTTTGAACCTCAAATCCCATTTTTTCGCACATTCTGCGAACTTGACGTTTTTTTCCTTCAACTATTGTAATAGAAAAACGCTTTTCGTCAATTTTTTTGGTTTTCGCCGATAAAGTTTTAAATCCATCAATAATTAAACCCTGCTGTAGATTGGCAAGCGCGGTATTGGAAATTGGTTTATGAACTTGAACAATATATTCTTTTTCCACCTTTTGAGAACCTTTGAGAATTTTGTTAACGATCTCTCCGTCATTGGTCAATAAAATTAAACCAGACGTGTTGACATCAAGCCTACCGATAGGAAACAGACGAGTCGGATAGTTTATGTTAGAAATTATATTGTTGGGGAATTTCGGATCGGTGGTTGTGATAACTCCCACAGGTTTATTATAGGCTATATAGACCCTCTCGGGAGTCTTGTGCGGTATTATTACCCCATCTACCGCTACTTTACTTGATTCCTGAACTTTATCTATCAATTTAGCCAATTTGTTGTCAATTTTTACTTTTCCCATTTTTACCAAAACATCCGCCTGGCGCCGGGAGCATAAGCCGGATTGCGAGATAAATTTATTAATATTTACTGGGTAATTGGGGTTCATATTACTCAATAGTTAAAACTTCAAAGCCATTTCTCAAAATGGCCACTGTATGTTCAAAATGGGCCGATAAGGATCCATCCAAAGTTTGAACCGTCCAACCGTCAGGGAGTATTTTTACATGCCAGTCTCCTTGACACATCATTGGTTCAATCGCCAGTACCATTCCTTATGCGATGTTGGATATCGCCTAAAAAGATACCTGGTTTGATAATACTGATTGCTTCTTCCAATGACTTTTTAGCAATTTTTATTAATTCCATAGATTCGTATTTTATTTTACCAACTCCAACTGTAATTGCTGTGTCTGTGTGAAATCCTTGATGAAAAATGCCGATATCGATCCCTATAATATCCCCTTCTTTTAGAATTTGAGTCCCGGGAATCCCATGAACTACTTGTGAATTAACAGAAGTGCATATTGATGCTGGATAACCTGCATGGCCTAAAAATGAAGCCCTGACGGAATTATTTTTAATCTGCTCATTCGCGATCATGTCCAGGTCGATTGTTTTGATACCAGGCTTAACAGAATCAGCAAGGATTTTTAAAATACGGGCGGCAATTTTACCGCCCCCCCTCATAATCTCTATTTCTTTTGGCGTTTTTATATTAATCATTAACAATATCCTGTATTTTTTTCCAAACATCATCAATTGATGGCTCTCCATCAATATTAATAAGTTTATTTTTCCTTTCGTAATAATCTATCAATGGCGCAGTTTCTTCATTATAAACGCTAATCCTCCTTTTTAAAATTTCCGGTTTATCTTCGGACCTTTGGACCAATGTTGCTTGACAGTTGTCACATTGATTAATTTTACGCATAATCGGGTTTTCAAAAATTTTACCACACGTAGCACAGATTCTTCGTGTTGACATACGATTTATTAGAAATTCATCACTAACAACCAAATTTAAAACTTTGTAATCTGAAATATTTTTTGATTTTAGCATATTGTCCAAATGTTCAGCTTGGACTGTTGTTCTTGGATAACCGTCGAAAATAACACCTGATGACAGATTTAGCAAAAATAATTTTTCATTAACAAATTCTTGAACCAAATTTTCCGGTATTAATGCGCCCCTGCCTTCATCCCAAATCTTTTTAAATTTTAAACCGACCTCGGAACCTTTTTTAGATTCTTCGCGCATTAAATCACCTGTGCCAAAATAAACTAACTCATATTCTTGAGAAATATTTTTTGCCTGAGTTCCTTTACCAGAACCTGGCGGGCCTAATATAATAAAATATTTTTTAAACATAATCAAGATGATGATGGTGACACTTGAGGGGTATCACTTAAGGTCGGTGATGGACTAATTAAACTATAATCCGTTATTGAGTCTATTAACCAGATATTATTTTCTAAAATTAAAGTGAAAATTTTATCAATATTATGGATCGATGAAAATCTTACTTTTGTTTGGACATTATTTTCATTAATTAGTTTTGTACTAATTATCTCGTATTTGTCTGTTTTATCAGAAATTCCGATAAATTTATCAAGTTGTATTGGTAAATCTTGTATGGGATTTTGGTTCGCATCTTTATATGTTACTAACCGTGCCTGAGCGGAAATTGTTAATAGATCCCGAGCTTTTTGTGATTGATTCTGAGCATCTTGTCCGGCAGATTTTGACCAAAAGATAAGAAAATCCATGACTGTTTTGTCTGTTTTTGTTTTCCATGGTGCTGCAGTTATATCCATGGTCGGGCCAGCATAGGGAATATAATTTTTTGACAAATATTGTCTATAAAACCAATATATCCCGCCTATAAGCAATATTAAAATAATAAATATAATTAACCATATAGTAAAATTGCCTGTTTCTGACGGTTCTACTTCGCCTGTTTGTGTTGGCTGATTTATATCCCCTCCTCTATATTTTCTTGACTGTTTTTATGACCCAAATACCCTTATCACCTTTTATATTTGATTGAACTAAGGTGATAATTATATTACCATTTTCAGATTCGGCTTTGACTGTGGCCGTTGCGCCATTGGTATCTTTATTCTGCAAGGTATATTTATCGCTGACCGAAAGCCCATAGATAACGGGTCCATCGGCCTGGGCAGTTTGTACCGGGTCAAGCCTCCATGGTAATTTACCATTATCAACTTGTTTTTGAAGGATATCCACCTGTTCTGGATCGACTAAATATTCTACTTGCCCATCCTTGGGAATTACAATTAGGTGTCCGGATTGAATTTTATTAGAATCAGAAATTCCGTTTGCTTCAGAAAGTTCCTGCAAAGTCAGACCATTGTCTTGAGCAATACTGAAAAGAGTATCTTTTGATTGAATTGCATAGATATCTGAGGGATGCGAAGGTTCATCTTT
>JAENIV010000069.1:3543-4428 GCA_016844295.1 Candidatus Berkelbacteria bacterium | reverse complement strand
TTAGCCAGTCCTGGGTTTCTTGGGATATCAGGGTCACTCCGTCTGGAAGGAAAGTTACAAAATCGCGCGGGAAGCTTAAGGCGGAATGATGAGCCATTGACGGCAATCGTAGGAACCAGAATGGCGATCCCTTGAGAGTGTCCAAAAAACCGGGTGGGATGTTTTCTTCATTTGCGAGAAGGATCTCGAATTCGATTTCCATTCGCGCCAAAGCCGTGAGTATGGCGATGTACTCTCTCGCCAACGCCGCCAGCATTTCGTTTGGACGGCTGAACTTGAAACGTAGCGTACGGACTTGCTCTTCGGCGCCGAGATTCCAGTTCAGCTCCTGTCGCGGGTCATTGCCAAAAACCGGTGGACCCAGCACAACCGTTGTATTTTGCACGGCCTTTACTCCTTCACCGGCATGAGTGCAACAATAAATAATATTATATATAAGAGGTTTTGTCAATTATATTTATATTTCTAACCTGTGGATATCTTTTAATTTTTATACTCAAAAATTATTAAAATCAAACCTTAAAAACGGTAAATTTACCTGTTAAATTATTCTCCCCCTTGACAACAGAAGAGCCCACCTCAATAATAGATATATAACCTGTAAAAAAGGTTAAATTAAAAAATGTAAAGGAGGTGATTTACATGGCATATTCAGTACAGTAAAAGAAGACTGGAGAGACTTATTATCTTCACTCAAAGGAAGTCACCCTTCGCGGTGGCCGCAAGCAAATGATTTACTTCTTTGCTCGATCAGAGAGAGAGGGTTCATTAGACGACTTACCAGCCGGAATGGTTGTGATGGAAAACTCTCGAACAGGTCTTCCAATGTTAAAGAAAGGTTAATTTTAAAACCGTTCACCACCTCCAACGGGGACCGCTTCTTGG
>JAENIV010000069.1:0-3535 GCA_016844295.1 Candidatus Berkelbacteria bacterium | reverse complement strand
TTACGATGTCGGCGAGTTTTCTTGTATATTCAAAAATATGGTTGACACCGTTAGAGAACATACCATCGTATCTTAGTAAATGCTGAATCCTGTGCGGTAGTGCGTGTTAACCTAATAATGGAGAAATATTTTCTCTAACGGGGTTGATTTTTTATTATGTTTGTGCTAAAATTATTAGTAAACGAACTTGAAAAAAGTTCATTCTTTTTGTCAGTTAAATTTAAACCAAGGAGAGGGATTGAAACGATCAGAATTTTTTCCCGAAGGAAACAATGAAGCGTAGCGAATTACTTTTTACCTTTTTACAAATACCCATTGATTTGGCGATGGTTCTTTTGTCGTATTTTTTAGCCTATAAAACTCGAACATATTTTACTTTTATACCAGTTATTTATGTAGAACCATTACCGGGATATTTTAGATTTGTTCTAATGACTTTACCAATATGGTTTGTGGTCTTTCTATTCAATGATTTGTATTCCATCAAAGACCGCTATTCAAAATTTTCTGAGTTTGGAAAAGTTATTGTCTCGGTTTCAGCCGCCGTCGCCATTGTCATGGCTTGGATTTTTCTTTCAAGAACCTTGTTTTTTTCCAGACTTATCATTATCTACGTTTGGTTTATCGCCATTATTATGGTTATGCTTGCCAGGCTTGTAATGCATTTTATTCAAGGGTTTCTTTTCAGATGGGACATTGGAGTGCACCGAGTAATTGTTGTAGGCGGCAACAGTTCTTCGAAGGCTCTAATATCCGAAATCGAAAAAAAACGTAGTTTGGGCTATAAATTAGTTAAAGTTATTGACGCAGATGCCATTCCAAAATTAGAAGATATATTCGCCCGTCACAAAGTCGACGAACTTATAGTTGCAAATACTCACCTCTCTCAAGGAGAAATTTCTCAAATTTTAGAGTTTTGCCGGGCAAATCAAATCGGTTTTAAAATGACTCCGGATTTATTTTTGGTCAGATCTTCTCACGTGGACGTTCAAATGTTAGCTGGCGTTCCGATCATGGAATTTAAGCGAACGCCCCTTGACGGTTGGGGGAGAATTATCAAGCGTTTAGTCGATTTAGTTTGCTCGACAATTTTAATAATTTTAACATCACCTTTAATGCTTATCTCCGCAATCTTCGTGAAGATAACTTCCAAGGGGCCGATTCTTTATGTTCAAAAGAGGGTTGGCATAGAAAAAAATTTCCAATTTTATAAATTCCGAACCATGAAAACAGAATTTTCTTTAGGTAAAGACTATGGCGGCCAAAAAGCCCAAGAAATGTTTAAAAAATTGTCAAAACGCAATGAAGCCGATGGTCCGATATTTAAACTTAAAGACGACCCCCGACTAACTTTAATTGGTAAAATTCTTAGAAAAACAAGTCTTGACGAACTGCCTCAATTTTTCAATGTTTTAAAAGGGGATATGAGTTTAATCGGCCCAAGGCCTCCAATTCCCGAAGAAGTCGAACAATATACCAATTGGCAAAAAAGACGCCTCGGTGTTAAGCCGGGCATAACCGGCTTATGGCAGGTCTCCGGCAGATCTGAACTTTCTTTCGACGAATGGGTAAGACTTGACGCCTACTATATTGAAAACTGGTCCTTATGGCTCGATTTTCAAATATTTCTTAAAACCATTTGGGTAGTTATTCGCGGTAGAGGGGCTTACTAAACAACAGGCCCTCTCCCTTGCGGGTTTGGGCCAGTTCTAGATACATGCAGCATTATAGGCGCATGATTGGTGAAGGTTGGTTGATGTGGACGACCACCGGCTGCTGGAAGAGGTATACTCGCTTGATCGTTCCACCGCTTGTTCGTCTGATGAGAGCGGTGGCATTTTTCTCGATCTCAGTGCGTTCATTTCGGCTCATCTCATTGTAATGAGTCAACTGCTGTTCATATTCGGTCAAGAAATCATGGATGAGTTTGCCCGTCCACCAAGGCTTCCCACCCCACTTTTTTTCCATCTCGTAGGTGCGTTGAATTGCTCCCTGGGTTGTGTCAATCTCAAAGCAGACCGTTACGGCCCATGGTGGCTCCTCGAACATATACACACTGGTAAAGTAGCGGTTGCGGTTCATGAGCACGCCTCTGGGCGAAGCGTGAACGACTCCCGAAGAGAGGACAACAGATGTCTTATCTTGCGGGCAGTAGAGGATTTTATCTCCGTCCGTCTGCTGGAAGTAGTGCGTGCGAAGCTGTATTGTGGAGATCGTCAGGGAGGCACATATAAGGAATATAGCGACGCCCCACAGTCTAGCCTTAAGGCTGAAGGGGAGATACCGAGTCAGGAAGCCCAGGGCAATTAGTGTCAGAAGCACAAATGCCCAGGAGATGAAAATGCCGCTGTGATTCCACATCAGAAAGTACGCGTGCGCGGCTGACTGATTCATTTGCTCATCTGCCTCTAAGAGATTTACTGGTACGCCGGCATTAAATATTATAGCAGAGCAGTCCATGAAAGTAAAGATTTCCCGACATTGTTTGCCCTAAGGTTGAAAAAAAGCCCTTAGTATGGCAAAATAAGAGGGATCAAAATGAATAATAAGACAAATAATTTAAAAGTCGCGATTGTGACGGAAGAATTAACGCAACTGGGAGGAGCCGAAAGGGTCCTCGATTGTTTAATTGAAATGTTTCCGAGCGCGCCGATTTATACTATCGTTTGGGATGATAAAAAGACTAGGGGAAAATATCGAAATAAAGATATCCGCCCAAGTTTTATTCAAAAGATGCCTTTTGGGGTAAAAAAGTATAAGTGGTATCTGCTCTTGATGCCGGCCGCAATCGAATTTTTTAATTTGAAAAATTACGATTTGGTTTTATCGGTCACCTCGGCTTTGGCTAAAGGAGTAAAAACCAGCAATAAGCAAATTCATATTTGTTATTGCAACACACCGACGCGTTATTTGTGGTTTGATAGCGCCGATTATATTAAAAACGCGCCGATTCCAAAATTTATCAGACCGCTGATGCCAGCGGTTTTGTGGTTCTTAAGGCGCTGGGATTTAAAAGCTTCAAGGCGGCCGAATTATTTTATAGCCAATTCGGAGAATGTCCGCCGCCGAATAAAAAAATATTATAATCGTGAATCAACGCCGATTTTCCCGCCTGTTGATGTAACCAATTTTAGGCCATATTCCCAGGTTAGACCCGCGAGGTCGGGAAATTATTATCTTTTGGTTTCGAGGCTCGAGCCGTATAAAAAGGTAGATTTGGTGATTCGGGCTTTTCAAAAACTGCGCCTGCCATTAAAAATTGTTGGCAGCGGCTCTCAACTGACACAATATATTAATAGTATTCAGAGCGAGACAATCGAGTTTGTCGGACGCGTTGACGATAGCGAGTTGGCCAAGTATTATCAAAATGCAATTGCGACAATTTTTCCGCAAGAAGAAGATGCCGGGATTGTCCCGTTAGAATCAATGGCTTGTGGGAGACCGGTGATTGCCTATGCTAAAGGTGGGGCAAGAGAAGCGATAGTTGATGGTAAAACAGGGATTTTATTTAATCGACAAAACATTTCTGCGTTAG
>JAENIV010000068.1 GCA_016844295.1 Candidatus Berkelbacteria bacterium | reverse complement strand
ACAACGAGTTCAAACCAGAGGATGATACCGACCAACGATGGAGAAGGAGAACCTGAAGATAGGGACCGACACGTACCCGACGAACGGGGCGGCGCAAGCCGTCCCGTTCTTTTATATTAAAAATCAATTTATAGTCTCTACCAAATAGAATTTATATAACTATATGGTATATTTTAGTCATTTATATTTCTTTATACGCTCGAGCGTTATTATGTTATTTTAAAAAATGTTTATCACACAACAAAGCCGCCTCTATGATTTGAGGCGGCTCAGGTTGATCTCCGAAGCGATAGTAGCCCCACAACTAGATGAAGCGTGAAGCAATTGATAGGATAGACCAGATCTTGGATCTGACCGGTCCACCTTGTCACCACCACCAGGGTTTGAAAGACGTATCCTAGACTGAAGAGCACCCACGGTAGCGGCCGTTCATTGGCGGGTTTCTGCCAGACTCCCATGTAGGTCGGGACAAACGAGATCGCGATCGCCAGTTGAAGCAACATATTGGCATAGGTCGCGTCCTGCTTAACCCACCAGGCCAGAATGGCAACGAAACCGAGCCCAAGCAATATCCAGTCGAAACTTCCCAGACGGGAGAACTTCCCCGTCCTCAAAGTGATCAGGAAAGTCGTTGTCATTGCCACGCAGCCCGCATAGGTAATCAAGGACTTAACCCAGTCGCCAGTCATCACTTGATAACTGGCTGCGTTGAGGCCTGCCAAGAAAACCCAGAGCGTCCACATGGCGGCGTTTGGTTTAGACTTCCCCGTGATGATCTGCCTGTTGTAGAGTCCGAAAGCAAACAGGTAGATCACGAGACTTGTAAGCGCCAACGCCTTCGCGGCCTCCACTTTAACAGATCTCCTTACCCCATACCCTTCCGGGTTGCTGGGCGGTTTTTTTAATTATCTTTTCCCACTTCCACCTTTTATCACGATCCCTGCCAGCCCCAAGCATTTCGAGGGGTCGAGGGATTTAGAATACAAGATGGGAGTGGGAGGGAAAATGACTTTAATTATCCAGCCCAGGATTTGCTTGCCCCGCATACAGCGCACGGCGTAACCCCGCTTGGCGGGGTAAGCCAGTAAGCTGTTGTGCTGGGGTCCCTCCTGAGGGGGAATCTGGTAACGATTAGAGTCCGTCGCAACCAGATTTCCTCCAAGGAGTCTGCCAGATAGCGGATCCTTTTCAGGTTCGAAACTAGTCAATTATAACATAGTTTTAAACGAATGTCAAGATGTTAACAGGTTTATCTGTTGACATACAGAAATAATATCACTATAATTAATATGTAATGGTAAGTCTCAGACTTACCTTTTCGTGTATAAAGAGGCTAAAATAGCCCTTGACATGTATTAAAACAACCAATATAATGTAAAGTAGACTTGACATTCGCGAAGCGGATGTCACACCGAGCGAAGTCGAGGTGTCCAGATTCGAAATGCTCGATGCAAACTATTAACCCTTCGACTCATAAAGTCGTTCAGAGTAAAGGAGTTTTATGGCAATCTCACCATTTATGGCCGCGATTAATCAAATTTGTGACGAAAAAAGTTTGTCCAAAGACATTGTTCTCGAAACTATTGAAGCCGCTATCGCGGCGGCCTACCGAAAAGATTTTGGTAAGCCCAGCCAAATTATTAAAGTAAAACTTGACGAAGAAACCGGTCAGACAAAGGTTTGGCAGGTTTTTGATGTTGTCGAAAAAGAAGAAGAAATAGAAGATGCCGAATCCCAAAAATCCTTAGTCAAAGCTAAAAAAATTGATAAAAAAGTCAAGGTAGGCGAACAAGTTCAAATCGAGCTTGAACCGAAAAGTGACTTTGGGAGAATTGCTGCCCAAACTGCCAAACAAGTTATTGTCCAGCGCATCAGAGAAGCCGAACGCGATATGCTCTTTAAAGAATACCAGGAAAAAGAAAGCAAAATTCTTAATGCCAATGTTCAACAGGTTGAAGGCGCAAATGTTATTTTAGACCTTGGTAAACTTAATGGCCTCATGATTCCTTCTGACCAAATTCCTAACGAAAATTATTATTCCGGACAACGCCTGAAAATTCTCATAAAATCCGTCGAAGAATCAAGCCGCGGTCCACGTGTTTTAGTTTCTCGCTCTGACCCGGCGTTAATTATGGGCTTATTCGAGATTGAAGTCCCTGAAATTGCCTCAGGCACAGTTGAAATTAAGACAATTGCTCGCGAAGCAGGATCGAGATCCAAAATGGCTGTCTTTACTTCCCAAGAAGGCTTGGATCCGGTTGGTTCATGTGTGGGCCAAAGAGGCACGAGAATTCAAGCAGTTTTAGCCGAAATCGGTGATGAAAAAATTGATATCATCCTCTGGGATGCAACTGACGAACAATTTATCATCAACTCTTTATCTCCAGCAACTGTCGTGCAAGTCAAATTGTCCAAAAAAAACCAAAAAGCCACCGTGGAAGTTTCCGAAGATCAATTATCCTTGGCCATTGGCAAGGGTGGTCAAAATGTTCGCTTGGCTTCAAAATTAACCGGATGGAGTATTGATATTATAAAATTTGAAGAAAAGGATAAAAAGGCCAAAAAAACTGATGAAATTGACAAAAATGTCCAAGAGATAAAAACAGGAGAAAGTGAGAAAGTAATTGCTCCAGAAACAGAAATAAAAGTCCAAACTGAAGAAATTAAACCCGATATTTCTCCAAAAGGTACAAAAACTCCCGAGACGAAACCCAAAAAAAAGACGTCTAAAAAGTCCAAGTAACTATTAATATTATATAAGCGGAATGGTTTTCTTTGCTTCGTCCACGGCCAAACCAGACTCGCTGATGCGAGCCAAGGCGGGAAGCTATGATATTACGCTTGAAAATAAATTTCTCAGTTTGAATGTTTAAAAACAATATCTAGATACAATATGAATGATCCCAAAGATATATTTAAAAAATTTTCCCAAAATTCACGAAAAGCCCTAATCTCAAGTCAAAAAATCGCTCAAAACTCCAGTGCGGCTCTTAACAGTCGGCATATACTTTTAGCATTAGCCATTACTCCTGGGACTCTTGCTTATTCAATTCTGCAGGAACATATGATATCTCTTGATCAAATCCGTTTAGTAATTTCTTTACAACGCGATACTCAAGTAACCCAAAAAAATGGAATATCTTCAGAAGCAAAACAAGTAATCCAACAATCCGCCCAGATCGCCAAGGACCTTAATCATACTCAGATTGATCCAGAACATCTTTTAATGGCGATTGTCTCCAATCCAAAATCTTTAGGTTGCGAAATAATTTCTCGAATCGGGGCAGACCCTCAACTTATCAAGAAAGAATTAAATAACATTTTTTTGGATATCAAAGAGCTTGAGCAAAAACCATTACAACCACCCCGAATGCAAATAGAATTTCCGGAAATTCCACCGACTTCTCAAGACGGTAGGCCGGAAGAAATGCAAGACTTACCGCTTATGGGAGAAATGCCTATGCATCCGAGTTCTATGGCTGGTGGCCCACCTCAAAAAAATATTTTAGATTATTTTACGACTGATTTGACTCGCCAAGCCCGCGAAAATAAAATCGATCCCCTCGTCGGGCGTAAGAATGAAATCCAAAGAGTTATTCATATTCTTGCCCGTAGAACAAAAAACAATCCCGTATTAGTTGGCGAGCCCGGAGTAGGTAAAACCGCCATTGTCGAAGGTTTAGCCCAAATGATAGATCAAGGTAATGTCCCAAATCAACTTTTAGATAAAAAAATTATTATGCT
>JAENIV010000067.1 GCA_016844295.1 Candidatus Berkelbacteria bacterium | reverse complement strand
GACACAATCCTCCAATGCCTGCAAGTAAAAACCCGTCAAGAAAATTTCCCTTTAAAACAAAACTTATGGCTAAAATAAGAATAATATTTGGGGTTACATTCATAATCTGAAATTTCGAAAAAAAGGATATTTGGAATATCACGAGGATTAATATGGCAAATATTTTAAAAATTATTTTCCACATGTTTCAAAATTTAAAATGCTTGATGATAATAAACATTAACTATTTTTTATTGCACGACAAATACAAACTCTAAAAAATAAATTTGAATAGGCGAATTGATATTTGCTTTTTGAAATATCTCTCCTTTTTTAGAAACAACTTCATTGACTTTACCCACTAATACTCCGAAAGGAATTTCTCCGCCTAAACCAGAGGTAACCACTTGCTCTCCAGATTTTATGTCAACGTTCAAGGGGATGTCTTCAACCGTTAACCCGGAAAGACCTCCTCTTAAAAGTCCCGTACCGCGTGAATCTTGTAAAACTACGGGCACCAAAGAATTATAATCTGTTATTAGGATAACTTCCGAAGAGTTACTTAATGATTCTTGGACTGTTCCAACCAAATATCCGTCAGAAACAACTGCCTGGCCCGTTTTAACACCATCATTCGTGCCTCGATCAATGATTATTGTTCTCAAATATCCTGATATAGACCTTCCAATAATATTTGCTGGTAATAATTTTAAATCTTTTCGAGTATTATAAAAACCGATTTCTTTTTTTAAGATTTCGTTTTCGTGTTGAGCCTCTTTAAGCAAACTCATTTGACTTTGAAGTTCTAAATTTTCTTTGATGAGTTTTTGATTTTCATTCGCGAGAGAACCCAAATGCGCTAAATCGCGGAAAAACAATGTTACTTTATCTATTGTAAAAGAACCAGCGATTGTAAACGGTTTTGTAAAAACGTATAAAACGTTCTTTGCGGGTTTTAGAGAACCTGACGGATAAATCAAAACCCCGATTATTAGTAATGTTATTATGACAATAATAATACGATATTTTCTCACCTTCTCCTTTTTACAATTTATGGATTAAATTGAGTAGGCAATAATACGCCCTTGAGAGTTTCTATATCTTCCAAAACTAAGCCGGTTCCCCTGACAACTGAAGTTAGGGGGTCATCGGCGATGTGGACTGTCGTTAAAGTAGCCTGCTCGACAAGTTTATCTAGACCTCTAAGCATTGCCCCTCCACCGCAAAGAACTATCCCCTTTTCCATGATATCCGCAACCAATTCAGGTGGCGTTTCTTCTATAGTGACCCGGATTGCTTCAACTATTTGCTGGACACTTTTTCTTAAGGCGGCCCTAATTTGTTCGTCACTTATAGTAATTTCTTTTGGTAAGCCTGTAACCAGATCTCTTCCGCGCATAGGAGTTTGAAGTTTTTCTTTCATTTCTATCGCAGAACCGATTGACAACTTTATATCTTCGGCGGTTCTTTCACCTAATAAAAGATTAAATTTATCACGCGAAAAATTTATTATATCTTGATTCATCTCGTCGCCGGCGATTCGTAAGGATCTCGAAGCAACAATTCCACCTAAAGAAATGACTGCGACTTCTGTTGTTCCACCGCCTATATCGACTATCATATTACCAACGGCTTCTTGGATCGGTAATCTTGCCCCAATGGCAGCGGCGACGGGTTCTTCAATTAAAAATACTTGTCTGGCGCCTGCATTTAGAGCTGCTTCTTCAACCGCCCGGCGTTCAACTTCGGTAACGCCATAGGGAATACCGACTACCACCCGAGGTCTGGGAAATAATGAAAATTTCTCCCGGTGCACTTTGTCAATAAAATATTTGAGCATTTGTTCAGTTACTTCAAAATCTGAGATAACACCATCCACTAAAGGACGGATAGCCACGATGTGCGCGGGTGTACGACCAACCATTTTGCGAGCCTCACTTCCGATTGCGAGAATTTCTTTAGATTTTTGGTTGATTGCGACTACTGACGGTTCGTTGATTACGATCCCTTTTCCACGGACATATACTAAAGTATTAGCAGTGCCAAGATCAACACCAATATCGTGTGAAAAGTAGCCCCAAATTCGATCAAATATTTGCATTTATACCTTTGATTTTGTCATTAATCGCGGCAAACTCAAGTTTAACAAAAAAGACGACCTTGTTAAAGCCCTCCTTGCCTTGTCTTTATTTTTCTATCAATACTATGATACCATATTCCAATCGGAAAAATAACCTAGAGTACACCTACGAGGTGTACTTTTCTTGCTTAAATTTCCCTCCATTTAGAGAACTGCTTCCTACATAAATATATCGTACCACTTTTGTGATATATCACTAGATTGGGTCAAAATTACAGGGATAGATTCAATGGCTCAAGGGTCTGAGCCATTAAGATAAGAATAATTTAGACCCTAAGATAATAAACGTCTTTGCCCACCCCACCGTATTGTTTAACTTTCCCGCTTTTCTCGAGTTCTTGTAAGTATCGTTCGGCCGTAGCGTCCGAAACCTTCAGGAGGTTTTGGACATCATCATTGGTGATTTTATCTTCGGTGGATTTCCCCGTAACAAATTTCTTAACTTTTTCAATGTTTGCCTTGCGCTCCTCAACCGCAGGATTAGAGTCCTGAATTTCAGCCATCTTTACCACTTCCTGTGGCTTCCGACTTCTCATAATAAAGCAAACAATTACTCCACCAACAATTAGCCCAATGATAAAATAAAACATTTATCCCTCCCTCTCAAAGTTAAAATGGCAATTCGTTGTTAGATGAACCCTTGCTACCGTAAGTTAATTGCTCTCCTACGTGGCGGTATTTGCACCATTTGCAATCTTCGCACTCAGCCGGAAGCGGACCGGATAAAAGCGCGTCAACTTCTTTGGCAAATCTTAAAAATCCGGTATCATCGCACGGTATTTCGAGCCACTTAGGCGGGAAATCTATTTTAGCGATGCCTTTTTGAAATTTGACCGTGTCGGGGTAAAAAATTAAAAGCCCGACTTTGGAAATTTTAATCGGCTCGCTGCTCGCTGGATTTTCCAGAGCGAATTTGTAAGCGCCAATCTGAGTTTTATACTTTTCGATTTTATCTACCGCCGGCTGGCTGATCTTTAAATCAATTAAAGTATGCGTGCCATCTGAATTTTTGACCAAAAGGTCATACTTGCCTTTGATATAAACACTCGTCTCCGGCACCGGAATAGACTCAACCCAACCTTCCTGCTTAACCACTTCCCCATCCGGTAAAGCCGCTGAAATATTCTTCAAATTCTTACCAAGCAAGTCACCCTGAAGCCGAGTATTGATGGCCGCAAAAACTCCCGGCATCGGCATACTAGGCTGATAAATCCCCTCTTTAACTTTCAGACAATAACAAAGCTTACATTCTTCGTAGAGATAAGCAAAATCCGATGGTGATAATTTATACATTGGCTCCTTTACTTCGAGCAAAGTTGAGAAGTTATTCTTATTCGAGACTATTTATCGTGTTTTTCAACGAATTTTTTAATATCTTCGATGTTCTCTAAAATCAGCTTTGCTTTTTTGACACCGAATTGAAAAGGAAATTTATCTTCTTCGTCATTCTTAATCACGATCATGGGATTCCCCTTGAATTCCGATTCCGATACGATTGACATAATCACCTCCTTTAATTTTTAATCTTTGGTCTATTTTATCAAAATTGATGTTTCAAGTATAGACCAGCGTACACCCTGGAAGTGGACGTTGGACGGTTAGGCAAAATATATTGACCCACTTTTGCGATTCTGATGTTAACCCTTAATCCAACCTAATCCAACCTACGAGGTTGGAT
>JAENIV010000017.1 GCA_016844295.1 Candidatus Berkelbacteria bacterium | reverse complement strand
GCGAGACCCCTTTCGCGTTCGTCAACTGCCATTTGGCCGAAGTCTATGCTCGGGCCGTGGTGCGTATCACCCATGATACCGCACCTCCTTTTCTCCTTATCCCTCGGGACTTCGGAGAGAGTTGCTCCGCTTAATCGCAGAGTCTCGTCTCTTATGAGACGAGTATGCTAAAAACTAAGTTTTTAGTTCTCAATATACTCGTTTCATATTTACATTTTTAGGTTCAAAAATACCACTCAATATAGCACAAACCTGATCAAAAATCAAGGGCTGATATCAATTTTCACTTTACCCAATACCCCTTGCCATTTGAATCGATTTCGACTGTACCATTTTGATCGGTTCGATAAATCTTGACCGCATATTTTTTTAAAAGACTAATGACGCTTGAGGCCGGGTGACCATATTTATTGTCATAACCAACTGAAATTACGGCAATCTCCGGTCGAACGACATTTAAGAAATCTTCGCTTAAGCCATTTTCACTACCATGATGGGCAACTTTTAAAACATCTGTAAATATATTTTTATCCAATAATTGTTTCTGGATATCCTTTTCCAAATCACCTGAAAATAGAATAGAGAATTTATTGTTATCTAAACGATTTACTATTGAGGCATTATTTAGATTATCAATCGTCTTTTTTTCTAAACCAGATAGGGGATAGAGAATAGATATTTTAATGTCGCCGAAATAGATTGTATCCCCGGCTTTTACAAACTTATCAGGTATATTTTGATTTTTAATTTTTTCTTTAAATGAGTCGTACGTGCTAGAAGGGTACTCTACTCCAGTTTCCCAGACTTGGTCAATTTTATATCTATCCAAAACCTCTAATAATCCATTTAAATGATCAGCATGTGGATGAGAAAGAATTACTAAATTGATTTCGCGATCGGCAAAATCCATAACCTTTCCCAATTGGTTTAAGACAGAATTATCCGGGCCACCGTCAATTAAAATATCTTTGCCAGAAGGTAATTTAATATAGGTTGAATCACCTTGGCCAACGTCTAAAAAATAAACTTTTAAATCTCCCGCAGCCTGGGGTTTATTAAAAGTCGTAATTAAGAAAATAATTCCTAAAATAAATAAAATACTGAAAATAAATTGTCCCACAGATTTAGTACGGCTCATATTCCTTTTGGCTCATTTTTCGATTTTTAAATATTAACAATCCGATTAAACAATAAATAATTGGTAACCACCACCAAGAATCCACTTTTAAATTATACGATGCCCAGGAAATTTTTGAAAATCCCTGGATAACAAAAATAATATATTTTAACAGTACCCAGTCAAGATAACCGAAGATTTGACCAACGCTTAGCCAGATTATTCCGAATAG
This sequence comes from Candidatus Berkelbacteria bacterium, assembly GCA_016844295.1. Classification (GTDB taxonomy): domain Bacteria; phylum Patescibacteriota; class UBA1384; order UBA12157; family JAENIV01; genus JAENIV01. Next base: position 9,575 of record JAENIV010000017.1, on the reverse strand, counting down.
CCCAACCGCAAATACCACGGCCATTGTTAAAGGTATAATCCATAAAATTAAAATATTAACAATCGGTGAAATTACGCTAACTCGGCCAAAATAATAAATTAATATCGGAAAAACCATTATTTGAGCTGCCATTGTTTCGGAAAATGTTGTTTGTAAAAATTTTGGGAGGATTTTCAATGTTTTTAAACCCGCGATTTGAGGCGAAAGGTAAACCAGCCCGATAAACGCTAAAAATGACAGCTGGAAACCGATGTCATAATTTAAGGCAAAAGGGTTAAATAATAGCATAACTGTGGCTGTCAGGGCTATCAGAATTGTCATATTTATTCGCCGACCTTCGTAATGCCCCAACAGAACCAGCCCCGCTAAAACTCCCGCTCTGACAACAGACGCGGAAGCACCGGTCATAATTATAAAACTTAAAATAATTACCAATGAACCCCAAAATTTTAATTTACGCGAAAATATTCCCAAAAGTAGGGCAATGTAGGTAATGATGATGGTAACATTATAACCGCTGACAGCCACAATATGGGTCGTTCCCGTACGATTAAAATCGCTCATTAAAGAATCTGGAATGTTGCGCTTCGAGCCCAAAATAAGGCCAGCGGCAAATGAAGCATAAGGCTCGCTTAACGATTTATTTAGAGATTCTTCAAATTTATCCCGAATCTGATAAATTGTTTTGTTCGCGATATTGCCATCAAAACCAATTTTTTCAATTTTCTCAGGGTTATATACTTGTCCTAAAATTCCTTGATGATAAAAATAAGGATATGATTCTTTAAGCGTGCCTTTAAACTTTAAAATATCGCCATAATGATATTCTGGATAGCGGCCGGTTGTCAGACGGATTTTTGCCTTTCCGTATTTTAAAACATAATTCGTTTGCGCCCCAGAAGCATCAGGATGACCGACAATTTGAGCCTCGATAGATTGCTCTTTATCGTAAGACGGTTGGCTGGATTTTTGATGGATTGCCCAAAGATTAGAATATGACAGTCCAACAGTCAGGCCGATCAAGATTAGAAGCACCATCCGCCAGATGGTAGATTGGCCACACCACATAATTACGATCGCAATAATTAATCCAAGGGAAATACCAAGTAGCCACCATAAATCTATGCCAATTAAGTTACCAAAAAATATCCCAACAATAAAACCTGAGAGTGTTGCGGTCACCAAGTATGATTTCCCTACGACTTGATTAATCATTAACTCTATAATAATTTTAAAAATAGTAGGTCGGCGAAGCCGACACTTCTAATTATATACCTGCCCAGATACCCTTGCCAAAGGGTCGGGTATATTGTATAATGAACGATGATACACATGAAAAAAATCAACGTTTCAGATCAAAAAATAAAGGATCTTGAAGAAGGCTGGAAAAGAACTCAGGCCGATTTTGAAAATTATAGAAAACGCCAAGAAGAACAGCGTGGTGAAATTCTAAACATGATGAGGGCTGATTTTTTAGCAAAAATTACTCCAGTTTTAGACAATTTTCGAAGAGCTTTTGAGCATGCTCCAGATGATGAATTTGCTAAAGGCGTGAAACAGATTGAAAAACAACTTGAAGATATCTTAATTTCTGAAGGACTTCAAAAAATTCCGGCAAATTCTGGAGAAAAATTTGATCCTTCTATCCATGAAGCCATCTCGTGTGAACAAAATAAAAAGGTCTCAAGCGATTATATCATTGACGAAATCGAATCAGGATGGATGTTCGAGGGAAAAGTAATTAAACCGGCAAAAGTAAGAGTTTCTAAGGGGAAAGGGTAAAGTTTTTAAAAAAAACCAGAAATAAAGTTGTACTTTCACGGTACTTGACAAGCAAATTTATGTCAAGTATACTTTACATTAGAGCAATAAAATAGCTATAGAAAGGACAAATATGAGCAAAATTATTGGGATTGATTTAGGGACAACTAATAGCGTAGTCGCTGTTACAGAAGGCGGCAAACCAAAAGTTATTCCTACAGCTGAAGGTTCTAATTTATGTCCATCAATCGTCGCCCAGGGTAAAAACGGTGAGCGCTTAGTTGGTCAACTTGCCAAGCGCCAAGCAGTTACAAACCCGGAAAATACTATTTTCTCGGTCAAAAGACTTATTGGCCGAAGATGGGAAGAAGAAGAAATTCAGAAAGATCTAAAATTGTTACCATATAAAATGGTAAAATCTGGCGACGGGGTCAAAGTCGTCATGGGAGGAAAAGAATACAGTCCGCAAGAAGTTTCGGCATTTATTTTACAAAAACTCAAAACCGATGCCGAAAGTTATCTTGGAGAAAAGGTTTCTGAAGCGGTTATTACGGTACCGGCATATTTTAACGATTCTCAACGGCAAGCCACAAAGGATGCCGGTGAAATTGCCGGGTTGAAGGTTAAAAGAATTATTAATGAGCCGACTGCTTCATCGTTAGCCTACGGATTAGATAAAGAAAAAGAAGGCAATGTGGCCGTATATGACTTTGGTGGTGGTACTTTTGATATTACTGTTCTTGATATTGGTGATGGTGTTTTTGAAGTTAAGGCTACTGGGGGCGATACCCACCTGGGCGGGGATGATTTAGATCAGCAAGTTATGGATTATATTGCCGACGAATTTAAAAAACAAGCAGGCGTAGACGTTAAAAATGACCCGATGGCCTTACAACGCGTTAAGGAATCTGCTGAAAAAGCCAAAATCGAACTTTCAAGCCAAAATGAAACGGAAATAAACCTTCCATTTATTACAGCCGACTCTTCTGGCCCAAAACATTTAGTTATGAAGATAACCCGGGCTAAACTTGAACAATTAACTGGTGATTTAATTGAAAAGACTGTTTCTATCACCGAGAAAGTCTTAAAAGATGCCAAAGTTGAGACAAAAGATATAAAAGAAGTGATTTTGGTCGGCGGACAAACCAGAATGCCTTTAATTTATGAAACGGTTAAAAAAATCTTTGGTAAAGAACCACATAAAGGTGTGAATCCAGACGAGGTTGTTGCCTTGGGTGCTGCAATTCAAGGTGGTGTTTTAGGCGGTGATGTTAAAGATTTATTACTTTTAGACATAACGCCTTTGACATTAGGAATTGAAACTCTTGGCGGTGTTATGACGCCTTTAATTGAAAAAAATACAACTATTCCAACGTCCAAATCGCAGACTTTCTCAACTGCTTCCGATAACCAAACTTCGGTTGAAATACATATTTTACAAGGTGAAAGACCCATGGCTATGGACAATCGAACCCTTGGGAGATTTATGCTTGATGGAATTCCTCCAGCGCCGCGCGGATTACCGCAAATCGAAGTTACCTACGACATTGATGCTAATGGAATTTTAAATGTCAAAGCTGCTGATAAAGCCACCAGCAAAGAACAAAAAATAACTATTACTTCTTCATCCGGTTTGTCTAAGGAAGAAATCGAAAAAATGAAAACTGAAGCCCAATCTCATGAAGAAGAAGATAAAAAGAAAAAGGATTTGATTGATACAAAAAATCTCGCGGAAAATCTAATTTATACCTCTGTAAAAGCCGTAAAAGACGCGGGCGACAAAGTTAAGGAGGAAGATAAAAAAGATATTGAAGAAAAAACTGCGACACTTAAAGAAGATGTCCAAGGCGAAGATATTGAAAAAATTAAATCTTCTTATGATTTATTAAGTTCAGCGATTCAAAAAATCGGGGAAGCAATGTACGCTAAAGAAGATAAAAATTCGCAAGCAACGACTGAAGACAAAACTGAAGAACCGAAAACAAAAGAAAAATCCGAAAAAAAGGCTGAAGACAAGAAAGAATAATTCGATGGTAAAGATAAATACTCTAAATACCAAGGCTAAATACCTTGGTATTTAGTTAATGATGTGGTAGAATAAAAAATATGGCAAAAGACTACTATAATATTTTAGGTGTTTCCAAAACCGCCTCGCAGGACGAGATTAAACGTGCATATAGAAAGTTGGCTCATCAGTATCACCCGGATAAAAATCAAACTGATGGGGAAAAATTCAAAGAAATTAACCAAGCATATCAGGTTTTAAGCGACCCCCAAAAACGTGCCCAATATGATCAATTTGGCACAGTTGGAACCGATCCAGGGGGGTTCGGTGGATTTGGACAAAATTCTCAAGATTTCGACTTCAGAGATTTTGGCGGTTTTTCCACCGGCGGATTCGGATTTGGTGGAATCGGGGATATTTTCGAAGACTTCTTCGGAGGAGTTTTGACTCAGGTACAAACTGAGATGGAAATTTCCTTAACAAGCGCTATATTAGGCGAAAAAATTGACCTGAGAACATCTCAGGGTGATATTATCAGTTTGAATATTCCCTCGGGAACTCAAGACGGAACCAGTTTTCGTTTTAAAGGAAGGGGCGGACAGGACCGCCGCGGCCGCCGAGGTGATTTGATAATTACAGTCAGGGTCCGCATCCCAAAACGGTTATCTCGCGATCAAAAAGACCTCTTAGAAAAACTCAAAAGGATGGGATTGTAGCTCGCCTCGCTAAGGCTATGGCGAAGCGGGTTGACAGTATAATGTCTGTATTAGATAATAGAAGTAAGGAATTATGCTTTAATTCGAAGAGTTGGCACTTTAGGAGGGGTTTACATGCCTGCACCATCCTGGGATTTAGCAATTGCCGTATTTTTTCTTATCGGGATTGCTTTTGGATATATTTTACAAAGAGAAAAAATTATCGCGACACTGCTTAGCGTCTACGTCGGCCTAGTTATAACCCAGGTTTTTTCTGGTAATGTCTTTGAATTTTTCCAGGGTAATAAAACAGTTGGAACTATGTGGGTACAATCAGGTGCCTCCCCGTTCACAATACGGGTTCTAATTTTTATGGCGACAATTATGTTTCTCTCTGCCAAAGGAGGAATTTCCGGGACAAAAGCCAAAGGCCTGCTTTCGCCGATTGAAATAATAATCATGTCATTTTTAACAACCGGTCTTATGATTTCCAGTATTTTCTATTTTATGCCACCTGAAAGCAGAGAAGCCTTTATGGCTGCCTCAAGATTGGCAAATATGGTTATAAAATATTATGTCTGGTGGGTAGTTGTTCCGCCAGTAGCGTTGATAGCGTTAGGATTTTTTAGAAAAAGTTCGAGTTCGGATTAATCTACAAAAATATAGGAATTTTAAAAAAGGCCTTGGGCCTTTTTTAGTAGTTAAACCGCATCCTTCAATGCTTTTTGTAAGACTTCTGTGGAAAAATTAGAACATTTTTTCTTTTGTTCGGGTAAACCGTCGAGATATTTAGAAATATCCTCGCGCGTAAGTTTCAAAGCATAACCAACAGTCTTACCCTCGGTCATCTCGCTCATGGCGGAAGCTGAAGCAATACAAGCCCCGCAGCCGAAGGCCTTAAATTTAATATCCGAAATCTTTTTTTTATTCGAGTCTAATTTTATCCACAGCCGAACCACATCCCCGCAAGCCGGATTTCCGCCTTCGGCTTTTACGTCAAACTCTTTTAACTCGCCCATATTTCGGGGGTTTGAAAAATGATCAATTGTTTTTTGATTATACATAATTTTATCTTACGACTCTTAATCTAACGGCTCAGGGGGTGAGCCGTTAAAAATATTAGGATTTCTGGTAATAAGTGTATTTACCGGTTTTGCCCTGTTGTTTAATAAGACCTTCTTTCTCAAGTTCTTCCAAATAGCGAGTGGCAGTGGCGTCGGAGACGCCCAAGAGTTTTTCAACGACACTGTTGGTTATATTTTCATCCGTGCCAGCGATATATTTTTTCAGTTTAGCGATGTTCTCCGATTTCTTTTCCAAATATTCCGGCGAATCTATTTCATTTTCTTTAGCGCTTTCTTTACTTCGAGCGGAGTCGAGAAGTTTAGTTTTTCGCGGAACCAAATAATATATCCCCACCCCGCCGATAACAATTCCGATGAGAAGTCCTAAAATGAAGTTCATTTATCCCTCCTCAAAATTTTTATTTCCTCAGGCGTTAAACCATATACCCCATAGACCATTCGGTTGATTTGGCGATTCAAGATTTTTGAGCTCCACATTTTTTAAAAGTTAGAATTTGATTATCTTTACGGGCTTCATTTTCGTTAAATCTAAAAGTACTTTTGCGTTTCTTGGACTTCCGTCGGAATTTCTAAATCCTTCCTGAAAAGAACCAAGATCTTTTACAATTGTGTCATCGATTAAAATTAAATCAATTTCACTTAAACGAAAAAATGTCTTTCTTAATCTGGAAGGAGCATCGCGTAAAAGCCTTTTTTCTTCATAGTTAGATAAACCACCCTTAAGTTCTTTATGCCAAACTTGAAAGCTCCTATCCGTATCATTATATTCTGCCTCTCCAATAGCCAGAATAAGTCCTACTGCGCCAAATTGCTTAATCGCTTCATAAATTGCTATTCTATCATTGATAATGACACTTTTATTTAAAACGCCCTTCGCATTTTTAATAGGATGCGCTTTGAAATCCCATGGTACTTCAAAAAATCCATCAAACTCTGATTTGCCGTATTTAGGTCCGGGAATATTTCCTAACTTGGCTAATTTGTTATCGCAAAGAAACTGAAAATAAAAACCAATCCATTCCATTTGTTTCCAATGAGGATAACCAAAATCACGCATTTCTAAAACTGCTTTTCGACAATTCCATAAAGCTGGTATTTGTACTAATAATTGTTCGAGTTGTAATAATAATTTGTTTGAAATCATAATCTTTAAAATACCGAATTATGATGCGATAAGCCAAGCGCGTTCGCAAAGCGAGGCAATAGATTGGCAGTGATCTCCTGTATCAATAACGATCCATGTTTTACATTTTCATTATCTTTGCCTGCATTTCGCTTAATAACACGATTTGTTTTTTCCGACATCTCAATTTTTGTTAATAAACTTTTATTAACCATTATTTCGTTTAGAACAGGCAATGTCAGCAGAGTCTTTTCTGATATTGTCATACCACCATCGTTAACTCGCCACCACCAATACATATAACTACTGTTCAACAATAAATAGGCAATATCCATTTCTTTTTGACTATAAAAATATAAAATTTTATACGAAGAGCGTTTAACGGGATGTTTAAGAGCTGAAATAAAATATCTTGGTGTCGATGGAATAATTAATTTGTAAGGAGTCGGGCGGTTTGACACAAGATGAAGCAAGATTTTCTTCTGGTTTTTTACAAACCGATAGAGAGGTAGTAAATTCTTTTGTAATTTTGGGAAAAGATCTTCGCTCGGCTCGATTCTAACTAAAAAATCGTCGAGAGAAACAAGAAGTTTTTGTCTTTCTTTGACACGCCATCTAAGTAACGGTGTTATTCTAAAAACTTGTTTATTGTTGCTTTGCTTAGCAATAATAATACCCGCGCGCGTGCTGTTTGCCCTATTTGTATTCTTGGAACCAAATTTTATCCCTTTAAATATATTATCTGGCACATTGTCAAAGCAATAAATATCCAGAGAGTTAAAATTATCCAATAATAATTTTCTCAACGAATTAAATTTCTGTCCATTTGTGAATGTCTGAGGTGTAATAGAAATAAAACCGGAAGTAGTTTTTATGACTCTTTCTATAAAATAAGCGTACAAATCTTTCGCCTGGCTGGTTTCGAAATGTGTATCTGGTTCAGTAACCACATATGGCGGATTAAGAATCGCATAATCATACTTTGGCAAATTATCAGAGAACAAAAAATCAGCTTTGACGAAATGAGATATTATATTTTTGAATAATCTCAAATCTTTTTTTTGGAATTTAATCGTTAAAATAAATCGTGCGATGAATAGGGCCAATTCATCGCGATCAATAAGATATATATTTTTCTTCAAAAAATCTTCTTGATTCTCTTGATATTGAATTAGCCAAAAAGATAAATTGCCCACGCCAGAGCAAGGATCAATCCATATTTTATTCTTAGGAAATGTTAGCGCTTTTTTTGCCATAATTTGCGCTACATCATCTGGCGTAAAATACTGTCCTTCTTCTTTTCGTTTGTCCCGATCTACATGAGCGAGAGAATATTCGTAAAGCACAGAAATTTCTCCAACCGAAAGACCCTTAAGAAAATCAAAACTTTGAATTTCAATGTTTTTAAATTCTTTTTCTTTTAAAATGTACTCTAAATCTTTTCTGCCGATATTTAATAAATGTGTAGCCAAAACCGAATACCATGTTTTTTCCAATCCAAAACGCGCAAGTAAAATATTGAAGTCTTGTATTGGTAAGTTATTTATTATCGATCTATTTTTCATATACATATATTATAATTCAATCACAAAAATTATGCATTGGTCAAAAAAATATATGATTATCTTTAAAGCTAAAATGATGATTATTATTTAAAATTACATGATCGACAATTTGAATTCCCAAGATATTGCCAGCATCAATAAGTTGCTTTGTTATTTCAATATCTTCGTCAGAAGGGTTAATATCGCCGGAGGGGTGATTATGGACTATAACCATTGAGACAGCATTATTTGCAATGGTTTGTTTAAAAACTTCTCGCGGATGAACCAAATTGGCGTTTAAAGTGCCAATTGATATAATTTCTTCTTTCATTATTTGGTTTCGAGAATCTAAGGGAAAAACTAAAAAATACTCTTTCTTTTTATCTTTCAGGATTGGCTTGGCCAGTTTAACAATGTCTTTCGGTGAACTCAGAGTGAATTTTTTTAATTTGCTTTGTTCAATTTCCTGATTCTCTATCCGTCGAGCAATTTCAAAACAGGCCTTAATTTGGGTGGCTTTGGCTTCCCCAATTCCCTTAATTTGGCAAAGTTGTTCGATGGTGGCTTCGCTGACGCCTTTAATGTTGCCGTATTTAGAGAGAAGCTCTTGGGCGATATTCATGACTGATTTTCCGGAAACCCCGCGAGCAATAATTAAAGCTAAAAGTTCCTGAGCCGAGAGTGCTTCTGAACCTAATTTGATTAACCGTTCCCTTGGCCTTTCAGTTTTTGGCAGATCGCAGATAGTGAAATTTTTAGTCAAACCAATCCCTTTCTTATCTCTATCTTACCCTTTCGACACACTCAGGACAAGGTCTTAAAATGCCCCCTCTATAAATATGGTTAACGGCTCAGGGGGGGGAAGCCGTTAAAAATATAGAAGATTATTTTCGCAGGATAAAACCGACGGAATTTAAGAGCTCGCGAATAACAGGGATTTTAGTTAAAAAATGCATCCGGCCTAAAATATCGGTGGTTTTTAGGATTTTAAATTTTGTCTTTTCGATATATTGCATTGTTGATTTAAATGTCATGGGCCATAAACCTAATTCAGCAAGTTTTTTTGCGGATATTTTACGACCCATTATAGTATTTGAAAAATGTTTGGCCAAATGAAAACCAAAAATTTGAAATGGTTTTAATTCCTGGCCAGATAGGGGAGAATACCACGGCGGAATCATAATATAAGCAATTCCCCCGTTTTTTAAAACACGATTCATTTCTCGTGCAGATTCTAGCTTGTCCTTTGTGGGAATATGCTGAAGAATCCCCCTAAGAAGTATGAGATCGAATTCCTCATTTTTAAACGGCAATTTTTGAGCGTTTCCCCTTACCGTTTTCCAAACAAATTTTCCAGCAGCT
>JAENIV010000016.1 GCA_016844295.1 Candidatus Berkelbacteria bacterium | reverse complement strand
TTTTCAGGATCTCTTAACAATTTTAATATCGCATTAGCCAAAGCATCGGGTTTGGCCGCTTCAACCAAAATTCCAGATTTATTACTCGTCACAACTTCGGGTATGCCTCCTGTATTAGTAGCAACAATCGGAATGCTCACATTCATTGCCTGGATGATGGCTAAACCAAAACTTTCTGACAAAGATGCCTGGATGTAAATATCAAACTTATCAATTTCTTCGTCAACATCTTTAACAAACCCCGAAAAATGGACGCTTTTTATCAAATGCATTTTCTTAACCATTTTGGTCAAGTGTTTTCTATAAGTTCCTTCCCCGACAATCTGCAATTTAGTTTGGGGAAATTCCTTTAAAATTTGAGGCATAGCCTGAATAATAAATTGAATCCCCTTTTGAGGATTAAGGGTCCCAACTGTTCCTAAAACGTAGTCTTTCGAAGTAAATATCTTAGCGTGATGTTTCGCCGGCTCGATTCCGTTATAGATTACAACTATTTTTTCCTCCCGCGAGATCTGATTTTCAATCATAAAATCTTTGACCGCTTGAGAAACCGCAATATTTGTCGTTGTAAACATATCAAGAAACCAGAGTCCAATAAGTTGAATTCTGTGGGCAATCCGACTTGTCATTTTATAATGCTTGGTCCACAGATGTTCGGTATATATTACCGGAAAGTTTAATCCGGCTACCGCCAATCTTCCGACCGAACCGGCGCGTGTGCCATGGATGTGAATGATATCTGGTTTTAATCTCCTAACATACTTTCGGATATGTTTAATAGCCGAAAAATCCAGTTTAGAATTCATTTGGATAATTTCTAAATCGACATTTTTTTTCAAACTGCGAATTTCTCCCGCCAACGGACCGGGAGGACAGATTGCCAGAAGAGTGAATTTCTTAGTATCAAAATTTTCTAAAAGACTCAAAAGATGTCTGGGCGCACCAGCCAAAGTAGAATCACCAATAATTTCGAGAACTTTGAGTTTTTTCATAGTATTAATGACTAACAAAAAGAAAAAAAGGCAGTTAGGGCTTGTAGGGCCAAAAAAGCTAAACGGATTATTTTCCCTCGATAGCCTTAAAAACCTTTACTTACCTTATCTGCCCTATTTTTATTTTAACATATCTATACTTTTTTTGATACGTTTGAGGCTTTCTTCTTTACCGAGACATTCTAAAACCTCAAACGCCCCCGGAGATGCCTCTTTACCGGTTAATGCCACACGCAAAGGCCAAAGCACTTCTCCGGCCTTAAGGTTATTTTTAGCGGCGACCGCCCTCAAAAGTTGCTCAAGAGAATCCCGGCCAAAATCACTTTCCTCGAATAAATGTTTATACGATTCCTCGAGAGCAATTTTGATTTTTTCTTTGGTGGAATTTTTCATAATTAATAAATCTTGGCTAAATTCTGGATTTTTAAAGAAAAACTCAATCAATTCGGGTATATCAGATAGTTTTTTGACTCTTTCTTGAACTAAGGACAAGGCCGATAATAGTTTATCCTTGCCATCTGACAAACCTGCTTTTTGTAAAAACGGTTCTGCGGCCTTGGATAATTCTCCCACGGACATTTTACGAATGTAATAGCCGTTTAAATAATTTAATTTTTGCCCATCAAATACTGCCGGACTTTTGCCGACATCGCGAAAATTAAATTCATTAATTAAATCTTTGAGCGTCCAAAGTTCTTGGTCATTTTTTGCTGACCAGCCCATAATAGCAATAAAATTAATCATTGCCTCTGGCAAATAGCCTGTGTTACGAAAATCTTTATTAATTGATGTGGGATTTTTACGTTTGGAAAGTTTTGTCCGATCCGGATTCAAAATTAGGGGTAGATGTCCGTATTCGGGAACGAAAAAATTTAACGCCTCCCCGAGAAGAATTTGCCGAGGAGTATTAGAAAGATGATCTTCCCCCCGAATTACATGACTGATTTTCATCATAAAATCATCAATAGCCCCGGCGAATAAAAACACCGGTCTTCCGTCTGATTTCATAATTACAAAATCTCCAAAAAGACTTGTGTCAAATTCGATATCACCTTTGACTAAATCGGTAAAAGCGATTTTTTTAGGTTCAACAATAAATCTGATTGTCGGTTTGCGGCCTTCGGCTTGACATTTTTTTACCTGCTCGTTGGTTAAATTTCGACATTTACCAGAATATTTTGGGGCAAGTTTCTTTTGTTCCTGCACTTCACGCTCTTTGATCAATTCTTCGGCAGTACAATAACAATAATAGGCTTTATTTTCTTTAAGTAATTTTTCCGCATAGTCTTGGTAAATTTGTAAGCGGTCACTTTGTTTATAAGGGCCGAAGGGCTCGTTTCTTTCTGGCCCTTCATCCCAATCAATCCCCAACCAAGAAAGGCCGTCCGTAATATCCGTAACAAATTCCTCTTTAGATCTTTCAGTGTCTGTGTCTTCGATACGTAAAATAAATTTACCGTTTTTTTGACGGGCGAAAAGCCAATTAAATAAGGCTGTGTGGGCCGTGCCGATATGAAGATATCCGGTCGGCGATGGAGCGATTCTTACTCTAATTTCGTCATTCATATTTAATTTGAATTCCTTTCCACTAATTTTCTTTTCACGAATCTTCACTAATCAAAACAATCAAAATTCGCGATTATTCGTGAATATGTAATTCGTCGGAATGTTATTCTTATTATATTATTCTTCGACGGCACTTACCAGATGGTCAATTTTATTATTATCAATGGCAATAACATCGATACGGATATTTTTATGAGGAAATTTTTGCCAGAGACAATTAGCCAACTGAATAAGTTTTTTTTGTTTTCTTAATGTTATCATATCAGACGCCCGGCCAAAACTGGCATCTGTTTTGGTTTTTACTTCGACAAGGACAAGTGTGTCCTTGTCGCGCATCAAGAGATCAATTTCCCCGAGCTTAAGGTGCAAATTTTTCTTGATTAAAATATAGCCCTTGGCTTCGAGGAAGCGCAGGGCTATATCTTCTCCTTGATTACCTACTAATTTCTTATTTGTCATTAACTTTGGGTTTCTTTTGGATCTTCTTGGCCTTCGTTTCCACTGGCGACTTGTTCGTGCGCCGCAGCCGCAGAAGCGAACTTCTTATCGAGTTCTTCTTGCACTTTGGCTTTTTTGGCAGCCTTTTGTTCGGCCGCAAGACGTTTTTCTTCTTCAATTTTAGCTATTTCTTCTTCTGTCAAAGCCTCTTCCCACATTTTATAGTCTTTTTCCTCGCGAACTTTCTTAGTCTTTTTGCCGACTAAGTCACGGATAAAATATAATTTTGCTTGATGAACTTTGCGAGATTTTATTTTCTCAATTTTTGTCACCAAGGGCGAATGGATCGGGAAAGTTCTTTCAACCCCAATCCCACCGGAAATTTTTCTTAAAGAAAAACTACCATCAAGTGAATTTCCGTGTTTTTTGGCCAGACAAATCCCTTCGAAATTTTGAATTCGGGTTTTAGAACCTTCGGTAACTTTAAAAGATACCCGGACGGTATCGCCCGGACGAATTTCAGGTATATTCTTTTTTCCAAAGAGTTTTGTTAAATCTTGTACAATCATTTTTTTTAATACTTAATTCTACCTTAATACTTTAGCACAAATTATTATTTATGTAAATATCCCCTGTACAAAAACAGCCCCGCTAACTTTAACGAGGCTATCTAGGTTGTTCTTATTCGACTGGCATCATTACTGAGAGACTGATTAATCATCCGCTCCTGGAAATCCGTAGTCTCTTCACCTTGAGACCACATATGCAAGTAATCTGCGATGTAATCTGCCAGGATATGGACATGAGCGGTTCGGGTAGGAAAGTTGAAAGCCCCAATGGCTTCACCATTTGGGTTGAACTGATTGACATAAACACGGTCTTCGTAAGGAAAATCATCCGGCACTACAATATCGAAAGGTTCACGACAGCGGACGGCATAGAAAAGGAGAAGATGCATGACAAGGTGGGCTATGTCGATACCGGCGACATCATAGCCAGTTCCCGGGAGGGACTCCCTGACCAAGAAGGGTTCATCACTATCGCCGTTTTCGGTGCGCAGGCGACAGATCTGTAACAGTGGGACATCCTTAACTTCCATCTCAAGTAGTGCTAAGAATGTTGCGATATCGACCTCAAGATGGATAGGATTCTGGATGAATGAAAAGTAGACGATCGTCAGCGTCGGTGGCTCACTCGGATATACCTTGCCAAAAGTGTCAAGGACGCCGCCCTGGTTCATCGTTTTATAGATAGCGCCCTGCTTGACGATTACCGGTCTGACATCCGTGACTTCGATGATTCGCCTGCGCGACTCGGCCATTTGCCTCACCTCCCTTCCTCTTGGGGTTAGAAAGGGAGGGCCCTCGGCTGAGAGCCCTCCACGCACGATGCACCCGGCTTGCGCCGGTTACTTCACTTCTTCGCCCACACGGGCCACCTGGCTGGCGTCGGGCAACCCAACGAGCCTCTCGACCAGTCTGTGGTCTCGACCCGTGACCCTCCCGCCGTAGACCGGCTGGAGCATCAGGACAACGCGCTCGGCTTTCGTCGCCGGACACGTTATGAACTCGCCAGGACGGAGAGACTTGCAGTGCTCGGTCATCTCGGCACCCGAAGTAGCGTCCTCGGTCCTGACCCACAGTTGAACCTGACGTCCGAGGTTGTTGGCCAGATACAATACGACGCCGACAGGGCCCCGGAACTTCTCCTGAAGTCGGTAGGCCTTAGAATCGCGAGGATTGATGGCCTTTGCCTCAGGATCCACTTCGAGTGAGACTGATTCGGTCGCACGCGGTTGCGTGAGATCCGTTTCTTCAAGTCGCATAAGACAGACTCCTCCGACTGTAACGTTTGCCCCCCACCAAGGGGGACCGGACTGTTGGGAGGCTAGAAAGCATCAAGTATGGTGCCCTCGCCTTCCACTCGCTTGATACGACAGTACAGATCTTACGACTCGCCCGAGAGATTCCTTTGTACCCCCTTTCTTCCTGTTAATGTACGCTTACGACAGGTTTTTCATGGATTCTACCAGAAAAACGACGAATCCTTTTCCTGGTAAAAACCACGACTCCGTCTTTTTTTGAATAGATAGTGTCATCTGCGCCCTTGGCCGTGTTTTCTCCGAGAAAAAATTTAGAACCGCGTTGACGAACAATAATTTCTCCGGATAGGATTTTTTGGCCACCAAAAACTTTTACGCCTAAACGCTTGGAACGACTATCCCGGCCTAATTTACTTGTGCCTTTCGCCTTTGTGTGAGCCATTAAACCTCGCTTCGCTCGGTAAATCCGAAATCAGAATTTCGAAATCCGAAACTATAGGAATTATACTATAAAAATATCAAAAAAACGTTAATATGTCAAGAATTAACTGAGTTTGTTTTAAATTTTTAATAATTAAATCATTATTATTTGTTTAGGATTTCGTGCTTCGTGCTTCGAATTTGTCAACATTATGGTATCATAATGTTGAGTTATTATGGCAAAATTTGTCCACTTACATACCCATTCACACTATTCTCTCCTTGACGGACTCGGGAAAATTCCCGAGTTAGTTTCCCGTGCTAAAGAATTAGGCATGGAAGCCATGGCTCTAACTGATCACGGGTCAATGTATGGAGTAATTAATTTTTACAAGGAATGTAAAAATCAGGGAATTAAGCCAATTATCGGAGTAGAAACCTATGTATCTCCCAGACGGATGGAAGATAAAGTCCCCAGAATTGATGCCAAACCTTTTCATTTGATCCTCTTGGCAAAAAATATCCAAGGGTATAAAAATTTATTACACCTTGTTACTCAGGCGCATTTAAGGGGCCATTACTATCGGCCCAGGGTTGATAAAGAACTTTTAAAACAATATTCTGAAGGTCTGATTGCCTCAACCGCCTGTGCCTTTGGAGAAATTCCTCAAACAATTCTGGGAGGTAATTGGGCTAAGGTCCTGGAAACTACAAAAATTTATCAAAACATTTTTGGAAAAGATAATTTTTACCTCGAACTTCAAGACCATCCGGAATTTGCCGAACAAAAAACAATTAATGAGGGGCTTAAAAAACTCTCCGAAGAACTAAAAATACCCCTAATTTGCACAGCCGATATTCACTACATCAAGCCGGAAGACCGAGATGCCCACGAAGTCTTACTGGCCGTTCAAACCGGCAAGAACCTTGATGATGAATCCAGAATGTCCTTAAAAGAAACTGATCTATCAGTCAGACCCGCCGAAGAATTTGAAAAAATTTTTGGCTCAGAAACGTGCGAAAATACCGTGAAAATTGCCAATAAATGCAATTTGGAACTTAAATTTGGGGATCCGATTTTACCAAAATTTATCCTCCCCGAGGGTGAAACCCCCAAAACCTATTTGGAAAAACTTGCCTGGAAAGGCTTAAAAGAAAGGTATTCAGAAATTACCCCTGTAATAGAAGAACGCCTCAAATATGAACTCGCGACAATCGAAAAAACCAATTTTGAAGATTATCTATTAATAGTTGCCGACTATGTTAATTTTGCCAAAACTCACGAAATTTTAGTCGGACCGGGAAGAGGCTCGGCCGCCGGTTCTTTGGTTTGCTACGCCTTAAACATTACAGATATTGACCCTTTAGAATATAATCTACTTTTTGAAAGATTTTTAAACCCGGAAAGAATCGCGCCTCCGGACATTGATCTTGATTTTGCGGATGCCCGGCGGGATGAAGTTATTAAATACATATCCCAAAAATACGGTGCGGAAAACGTGGCCCAAATTATTACTTTTGGAACTATGGCGTCTCGCGGATCCGTAAGAGATACGGGTCGGGCTTTAGGTATAACTTATTCCGACGTTGATAAAATCGCCAAATTGATTCCCTTCGGGCTTAGCCTCTCCCAATCTTTAGAGGCTGTAGATGAACTCAAAGATTTGTATAATCAAGATCCCCAGGTAAAACGTTTACTTGACATGGCCCAGCGCCTCGAAGGTGTCGCCCGGCACGCCTCAACCCACGCAGCCGGAATTGTTATTGCCCGGGACGGCTTGGAAAACTACGTTCCGTTGCAATTCGCCCCCCGGGGAAACGATGAAATCATTACTCAATACGCCATGAATGAAATTGAGGCTATAGGTCTAATAAAAATGGATATTTTAGGGTTAGCCAACCTTTCAATCATGGGAAATGCCTTAAAAATAATTCGTAAAACCCAAAACCAAGAAATTAATATCGACAAATTACCCCTCGACGACAAAGAAACTTACAAACTTCTTTCACGCGCAGAAACAACCGGGGTTTTTCAGTTAGAATCTGACGGCATGAAAAGATACTTAAAAGAACTCAAACCCACGGTTTTTAAAGACATCATCGCCATGGTCGCCCTTTATCGTCCTGGGCCGATTGGGTTAATTCCCGATTATATTGACGGTAAACACAAACGGAAAAAAATCACATATTTACACCCAAAGTTGGAGCCGATATTAAAAGATACTTACGGAATTGCCGTTTACCAAGAACAAGTCCTCCAAATTGCCCGGGACATTGCCGGTTTTTCTCTTGGAGAAGCGGATATTTTACGCAAGGCCGTCGGTAAAAAAATCAAAAAACTTCTCATGGAGCAGAAGTTGAAATTTATAGAAGGGGCAGTAAAAAACGATGTTTCTCGCCAGGTAGCGGAAAAGTTATTTGCCTTTATCGAGCCCTTCGCCGAATATGGTTTTAATAAAGCCCATGCGAAAAGTTGTGCCAAGATTGCTTATCAAACCGCTTATCTTAAAACTCATTTTCCCCTGGAATATATGGCCGCCTTAATGACCTCTGAGCAAAACAATTTAGATAAATTATCCGTGGCGATTAATGAATGCGAAAGAATGAGAATTAAAGTCTTGCCTCCCGAAGTGAACGAATCGTTCGTCGATTTTGGAGTGGTTCAAGATACGAATAATATCCGCTTTGGCCTGGCGGCCATCAAAAATGTCGGCGCAGGGGTTGCCGAGGCGATAGTTGATAATCGAAAAACGCACGGCCCATTTTCTTCTTTTGAAGATTTCTTAACCAGACTGACAAACAAAATATTAAACAAAAAAGTAATTGAATCTTTAGCCAAAGCAGGGGCTTTGGACAATTTCGCGGAACGGAATCAAATTCTCGCAAGTATTGAAACGATTTTAAAATTTATCGGCCAGAAAGATACCCAGGATCAAACCAAACAGATGGGTTTATTTAAAAAAACTACGGTTGAAACAGCAAAATTAACCTTGACTGAAAGTGAACCTGCGACAAAAAAACAGAGGTTAGCGTGGGAAAAAGAACTTCTTGGCATGTATGTCAGCGAACACCCCTTAAAAGGTATGGAAGGCCATTTAAAAAATTTTGCCGATCCTATTAGTACGATTGACCAAAATTCCACGGGCAAAAAAGTTAAAGTCGCCGGTATAATTACCCATTTACAAAAAATTATTACTAAATCTAACGAACCGATGCTTTTTGCCACCGTTGAAGATACATCTGCCCGCACTGAGGTTTTGGTTTTTCCGAAGGTTTTACAAAAAAACACCCTTATCTGGCAAACTGATAACATTATTCTTGTCGAAGGTAGGACAAATACAAAAGATGGAACTTTAAAAATCATTGCCGAAACAGTTAAAGAAGTCGCTCTGGAACAAACCATCGAACAATTAGGAGAACGCTTATTAATCACGATACCTCCTAAATCCAGCCGCGAAATTTTGGTAGAAATTAAAAATATCCTCGCTAAATTTCCGGGCGAGATTTCAGTATTTATTAAGATTCCTCAAAACGGCCAGACCCAAGAAATAAAAACAAAAACCCGCGTTGCAAACGATCAAAAGTTAATCGACGCATTGAACCTTCTTGTCGGCAAAGACAATATTGTTTCGTATTCGAGTTAAATTTGACATTCTATCTTGAAGGTTTTAAGATAAATTTAGATATTTTATTTAAAGGAGGTTTTTATGCCAGATGAACCATCAACGAGCGGCAGCGGGCTCGATCCTAAATTATCAGCCCTCTTAGCCTATCTTTTGGGAATAGTAGGCGGAATAGTTTTTTATGCTATTTCCAAAGATCCGTTTGTCAGGTTTCACGCCATGCAGTCAATTCTTCTCTGGGTGGCTGTCGTTGTTTTAGAATTCGCCTTCTTCATTCTGAATTTTGTCGCCTGGTTTTTCAGTTATTTCACCTGGATTATCGCGGTTGGCCTCTTTGCGGTCTGGATTATTGTTATGCTCAAGGCTTATTCGGGAGAAAAATACAAACTCCCAATTATCGGTGACATGGCCGAAAAATTCGCTAAATAAATTACATCCACAAATCTTCTTGCGTAAATATACACGAATAATATATTGGTGAGTATTCGTGTATAAAATTAATGGAACGTGATATTATGAAAATTTTAATTTATTCGACCCCCGCCTGCCCTTACTGTATCCAAGCCAAAAAATACTTTAAAGAGAAAAACCTCGAGTATGAAGACATTAATGTGTCAACTGATCAAGATGCCGCCGAAGACATGGTAAAACTTTCCGGTCAGATGGGAGTCCCGGTTATTAAGATAGATGACAAAATCATTATTGGTTTTGATTCTTCTGAGATAGAAAATATTCTTAACAAAAAGTGAATAGAACTAATTTAAAAATATTTATCGGATAATATTTTGGTTTTGGTAAGGTCTCAAACTATCAGAAACGTTTTTTGAATATTTAATAATCTCCTGTTGTAATTTGTAGGGATCTTCGACATTTTCTAAAATCATAATTGGATCCACCCCGGCAGTAGTTATTTTGATGTTGCCAAAATTTAAAAATGTTTTAATCGGCCCTTTAACCTCAACGGTAATATTTTGAATTTTATCCAGTTCCGATTCCGAAAGTTTCCTAGAAAAAATATTGCTTTGTTCTATAATAATGAGCCTTTGGTTGGTTAAAATGTACAGATAATTGCTGTATAAAAACCATAAATAACCGGTATGAAGAACCCCAAAAATAATAATTAGAATAATAACAATACTCGACACATTGGAAAAACCAAATATCATAATTGATACAACAAGAACTATTACTAAGACAATAATTATAAAACCGGCCCGAGATAAAACCCACGGATGCCGTTTTTTAACAAAGATGACATCTTCATCCGGCCGCTGATTTTCGAATGTATATTGCTCTTCTTGCATATTTTAATATTACCACTAAGATATGTCCTGAGTAAATCGAATGAAAAACAAAGATAAACAATGATGGACAAACAAGAACTATGAATTAAATTTTCTTAGTTTTTCTTTGCCTTTCTTTGTTGTTCCTTGTGGTTCCCGGTCTTTTTTAGTTTTTCCTTGTCTTTTCTTTGTGGTTCTTTGTTAATCTTGGCATGTCCTAATTTCTCAACTCCAATTTTTTCTATTCCAGTTATTCACAATTTGGCGTTTTTGTTCATCTTGCCGGTCTTTTCTGAGTTCGTCTTTCTCATCCCCTTTTTGAATAAATCTTTTTTGCAATCCTTCCATTTGTCTGGAAAGCATCGTTTTCTCCCCCATCAGCAGTTTTATCGCCTTCGATATTATTCCTTGTGCTTCTTCGTTGTTCCTTGTCTTTCTGCGTCCTTCTTTTATGTCTTTTTCTAAATCAAAATAATCTTCTAAGAGTTCTGTTAATGACCCCATTGAGAATCCCAAAAAATCCAAATTCGCCTTGGTGTCTCCACGTCCATGCCCTTCAGCAATATTTTGCTTGATTGATCTTCCGCAAGATTCCATTTGCTCGATTAAACGGCGGTCTTTGATTGGATCTAAATATTTCGCGCAGAATTCTTTAGTTAAAATATACATCTCCTCCGCTTGCTGATAAGTTCGGAGTGCTTTGTAACCTAAAGGATTATAAATAATCCCCTCCTTTTATAAATCAAATCTTCTTAGTCTATCTTGGTTTTTCTTTATTTTTTCCTTGTTTTTCTTTGTCTTTAATTCTTTGTCCTTCTTAGTTTATCATAGTTTTTTTCAAAAAGCCCCTGATTTCCCCAGGACTTCCTAGTTCTTCTTCGTCTTTCCTTGTCTCTATTTCTTTGTTTTTCCTTAGTCTTCTTTCTTTGTTTATCCCTTAATTCTCCTCATCCGAATGGCTCACACCGTGTGAGCCATTGAAAATTCTCGTCCCTAACCTGCTAAAAATCCCACTTCCGAAGTGGGCGAAGTTTTTATTCTTATTGAAATTTTATTTAATTTCCCCATTTTTGATTGTATATCCGAGTATACCGTAACTATCTAAATTACCAGAAAAAGTCACAGTATCGTTTTCCTTGAAAGTTAATAATTTATCTTTCCAATTTTTCCCAAATTCAATTCTCGTATCCGAAGTAAAAGTAGAAGAATTACATTCCTAAAAAAGTCTCACTTACAGACGTTACACTGCATGTCCAGGTGATTTTTTGACCTTTATATTGTGACCATTGTTCCTTTTTCTGAAGGTCAGTAACATCACTTTGAATACCAAAGACAGCGTCGATTGCCTTAAAGGATAAATCAATTGTCGGTTTTGGTTCCTCAGTTTTTGTTTCAGTCTTAGGCGGGGTGGTTTGTGAGGTTTTTTGATTTGATGGGGTGGTTTTTAAACCGGCAACAATCCCGATAATGATAAAAAACAAAATTAATCCACCGCAACATCCAAACCCAACTTTTAATCCCGTTGACATTCCCTTCTTTTTTTCTTGAGCCATTTTGTTCCTTTCATTTATTGTCGCCTTATTGTATGGCTTTATATGCCTCTACTTGGTTTTCATATTCATATTTAACCATCCTATAATCGTCTCCCCACTCTCTTTCCGCCCTTACCATTATGTCTAAGTATTCAGTTTGGCGAATAAGCCAGTCGTATGCTTCGGTTTGGTTGTCTATCTCATACTTAACCATTCGATAATCATCTCCCCATTCTCTTTGAGCATTCGCTTTAATAACCTCTAAAACTTGTCCTCTATCAGTGCTTAATCCCCCGTGTGTCGCCGGTGTTGGTGTTGGCGTTGGTGTTGGAGCAGGTTTTGGTGTTGGTGTCGGAGCCGGAGTGTTTGTATTGGCTACTGGTGCTACTTTTGGAACATAGATAATAACAACTTCTTTTTGCTCGCCAATATTGCCAGCTTCGTCCGTAACTTTAAGAATAAATTTATTTTCCCCGTTTTTTAACTTCCCGACGGTAAACTTAAATTTCCCATCCTTTGTGGAAGTTTTACCTATTTCTTTATCATTAACCAATAAGGTTAAAGTTGAATTTTTCTCTGTTTCACCAGAAATTTCTGCTTTATCAGAATCTGTCTCGATTTTTGTCTGACCCAAAACCAAGGTTGGCGGTGTTTTATCATAAATGATATTTATTTCCGAACTTGTTTTAGATTTCCCTTTGTCATTCGTTGCCGTTGCTTTAAATTTATTGTCGCCTTCTTTTAGATCGACCTTTGCTGAAAATTTACCATTACCATCGGATTTAAGTTCCTGTGTTTTGGTGTCATCTTGATAAAATTCAATCTTTGCGTTTTTATAAGCATTGATGGCCGAGAGAGTAACAGAAGATTGGTTAGTTGGGCTTTTAATTTTATCAAAACTCATGGGAGTTTCACTGGTAATACCAAATAAAATAAAAAATAAAATTATAGCAGAGCCAAAAACCAATCCTACGGTTTTACGGCTGGTTCTTTTCTTAAAGAGTTTAGAAAATAGATTGGGTTGAATAAGCCCAATAATTAAGCCTAGGATAGAAATTAAAAACAAGGCAAGAAATAAATCGTCCATTTGATTCCTTTCTTATTTAACTACTCTTTTGATTTAGATTTAGTAACGATCGAAAGAATCAATCCGAAAATTGCCGCACCAATACCAATCATAATACCATTTGAGCGATCGTTCATAAGCCCTAAGTTATTAACACGGTCACCACCAAGAGTCTGCCCGAACATTTGTGTTGTTGGTGTTACAACACTTGTATCAAAAAACATGGCAAAATATATCACTGCCACAATTCCCCCAATCATCACCAATACCCCACTAGAAATTTGTTTGGTCATAATAGATTGACCTTTGTTACCTTGATCCCGTTTCTTGGGTTGCCCAACTTCATTTTCCACTTCTTTACTGGCCAAAGATATTTTCGCCTTGCAAAATTTACAATCCTCAGCATCATCATTAATCAACGAACCACACCGTGAACACTCTTTGTCATTGCTCATTGCGCTCCTTTATTTTTAAATACAAAAAAGGTCTCCCGAACCACGACAATCCCTTTCGGAACTGCCTCACATCCTTTCGGATATGAACCTCTATGAAAAAGTGCGGTCGGAAGACCGTCTCTATTCATAGAGGATTTGTCGTGCCATACCTTAATGTTTAGTTAAGGGTTAGGCGAATTCGCAAGGTACAATAATGCTTTCTGGTTTAATTTTATCAAATTTTTGGGGTTTTTCAATAAAGCAACAAAAAACGAATCGTCGGATTCGTTTTCGTCATTTTAATTGAAAGCGAAAATATTGCGGACTCGTATAGAAATCTTTTTGAAATGGCCTGGAAGATATCTAAGAGAAACTAAGAAAAGCAAGGAAAGACTAAGAAAATACCAAGAAGAGACAAAGAATAACAAAGATAGACTACGAAAAACAAAGATAAGCCAAGAAGATTTAGTGCCAAAGTTCAGCCAAAAACGGCAAAAACATACCGATAGATAGCATAATAATAATTATAATTAAAATTGTTCTCTGACAGGATCTTTTTTCCATATCCCTCACTTCATTTGAAAGTCTTGTTTAGTTCTCTTTCTATATTCTAATACAATCAGCGTGATTGCTAAAGCCGCCATTAAAATTAAAAGAACTAAAACCGCGGTCACTTTTCCTTTGGTTGAGGCTAATACCGCTACGCTGCCGAAAACCATGGAAAGAATATATAAAATTATCACTGCTTGTTTTTGACTTAAACCTGCGGTTAGAAGCCGATGATGTAGGTGTTTTTTATCAGCTGAAAAAGGAGAAACCCCTGTAAGAATTCTTCTTAAAACCACCCAGCCGACATCTAAAACCGGGAGTCCTAAAACTAAAAAGGCCGTCGCAAGTTTTCCCCCGGAAATAATCGACAATACCCCGATTAAAAAACCCAAGGATTGGCTTCCCGAATCACCCAAAAAAATCTTGGCTGGATTAAAATTCCAGGGTAAAAAACCCAAAGTTACGCCTGCGATTAAAGCCGCGAGTAAGGCATTTGCGTCCTGGCCTAATAAAATGCTTAAAACCAAAATTACAATCGCGGTAATGACGGAAATTCCCGAGGCTAAACCGTCTAAACCGTCGAGAAAATTGAACGTATTGATTAGAAGGACGATCCAAAAAATGGTTAGCAGATCACCCCAAACGACGAAAGTATAATGAAAATTAAAAATCGTAATGGGAATTTGCCAATTATTAAGCTGGATGTGCTCTCCGAAGGGTAATCTAAGATAGTTTATGCCCAGACCGAAAACCACTACCGTACCGGCCGCGACAATTTGCCAAATAAGTTTTTTCCAAGGTTTAATTCCGCGGATATCGTCAACAACGCCCCCGATTAATAAAATCAAAAGACCAATTAGAACTCCTGCCAACCTTTTATCAAGAAAAATTAGTTGAAAGCCGGAAAAATTTAACCGATGCGAGGCCAATGTATAACCTATCGTGACAATTAAAAAAGACACGACAATCGCCACCCCGCCTAAACGCGGAATTGGTTTAGGGTGCACTTTTCGGGGTCCTGGCAGATCAAAAAATTTTAGTTTCTCCGCCAGGATTTTAACGTAGTAAGTTAGACCACCGCATATTAAAGCAGAAATAATTAAGGGTGGTAAATATGCTCTAATCATAATTTTTAAAACATAATGTCTTCGTCAGAACGTTTATAGTCGTGAATTTCTTCTTTTTTAAACCAAAGATCGATTTCTTTAGCGGCTTCTTCTGGTGTTTCCGATGCATGAATAATATTATGAACTGCCCGATTATCTCGGTTAGCCGAGGCCGGTGAATCAACCGAATAGTCGCCTCTGATTGTACCCATATCAGCCATATTCGGCAAAGTGTGACCAGCAAGTTTTCTAACCATATCGATAGCGTGAATTCCCTTTACAACCATTTTTACCAACGGGCCAGAGGTCATAAAATCCAGCAACCACTCCCGCACCATCGTACCTATTTTCAGAGTATCGGAAGTTCCTAACTGTTCCTCGGGATCAATATTATATTTTGAATAAGTTGACATGGTTTTTTCACCAAGACGGTTAATCCATTCTTTGTTTTTCGGATAGTGATCGTCGATCAACGGTCTTGTGGGTTCTACCATTCCTAAAGCGATAATTTTTAAACCCCGCTGTTCAATTCGCGACGTAATATCACCCGTGAGCCCTCTTTTCACACCGTCTGGTTTAATTAAGACTACCGTTATTTCTTCCTTGGGATGATTATGCGTTTTTGGCATTTCTAAAACCTTTCTTCATTTAAATTTACTTAAACTTATCCAAAATAGATTGAAATTTTTGTTTATCTTTAAATGGACCAATAATAGCCAGATTCAGATTTTTACTTGTAAAATGTTTCTGGGCAAAATTTAAAATATCTTCGGCCGTAACTTTCTCATATTTTTTTACTAATTCTTCCGGGTCATCTATTTTCTCCCAAAAAAGCTGCTGTTCCGCCAAAAAGTCCGCCACAGCGAAAGATTCCTCGAGCCCCAAGTAAAGCCTGCCTTTCATATTTTCTTTTGAACGTTTGAGTTCTTCCGGACTTACTTTTTCGGTTTTAACTTTCGTAAATTCATCTAAAATAACTTTTACGGCTTCTTCGGCACGGTTAATATCCACTCCGGCCGAAACCCCCAAAACACCTGCGTCACAAAAATCGGCGATGTCTGAAGAAATATAATAGGCTAAACCACGCTTTTCGCGAACTTCGGTAAAAAGCCTGGAAGACATGGTTTCTCCTAATAAATTGTTCAAAACCTTCATAATGGGCCGTCGTTTGTCAGTCCTCGGAAGAGTTCTAAAGCCTAAAACCAGATGAGCCTGGTCTGTCTTTTTAAAATAGACCAAAGACTCGGGTTTAGTCTGATTTTCATAAACTTTTTCATACTCGCCTTGTTTTTTAGTTTTAATCTTATCAAAATACTCTTTAATTTTTCCTTCCCAATCAATGCCATTTTTACCTGCCCCGAGCGATTTATCCCGAGTATTTTCGAGGGAAGTCAAGGGGCCGCCTGCAACTGTAATGATCATATTGTCAGGGGAATAAAAACTATCGCGAAATTTAAGCAAATCTTGGCGAGTAATTGAGCGCACCGTCTCTTTTTCCCCAGTTACAGGACGACCCAAAGATTGATCTTTATAAAAAAGTTGTTTGGCTAAATCGACAATAAATGCTTGAGGCGTGTCCTGATACATATTGATTTCTTCGATTATGACACCCTTTTCCTTTTCGATTTCTTCGGGATCAAATTTTGCATTATATAAAAGGTCAAAAAGAACGTCTAAGGCTAAATCAAAGTGCTCGGAAGAAGCCCTGACGTAAAAACCGGTATATTCTTCTCCTGTGAAAGCATTGTAGGACGCTCCCACAGAATCTAAAGTTTTTGAGATATCTAAAGTTGTCGGTCTTTTTTTTGTTCCCTTAAAAAATAAATGTTCCAAAAAATGGGAAATCCCACTAATTTTCTTATCTTCGTATCGGCTCCCAACACTCACTAAAAACAAAACCGTTACCGCCTTGGTATTTGCCAAGGGCGCGGTAATAAGTTTAAGGCCATTATTAAAAGTAGACACCTTGTAGTCTAACATAGACCGAGTATAACAGATTGAAAAGAGAATGTCTAATTAGGTTAATTTACTTGGTTTCGTCGCGGACAGTTTCCGGATTTGCGAGGTAATCATTGATCTTAACCATACATCCGTCAGGAGCAATTGTATAATTTTCTTGTAATTTCTCAATGTCTTGTTTTGCTTTTGGACCTATTTGTTCAAAAACAGGGGCAGTTTCGGACATCTTGCTCCTTAATTGGTTGCGAGACGATTATGACGTTCAATAATTTCTTGTCGCTTGGCAGGATCACCGGTTTCCCAATCCATCTGCTCTACCTGTTTTTCGGTTATTTCCTGGGCAGCACGAGTAAAATATACCTTTTGTTCATCTGTCAACATTAAGGCTTTATCTTCATCATCTACAGGTTGGATTGCGACTGTTTCGGACATTTTTCTCTCCTTTACTTCGAGCGACCCGATGGGAGTCGAGAAGTTTTATTTTTATTCACTAATTAAATTATTATACCATAAAAACGCCTGAATGTCAACCCGCACACCCATCGTTTTAACCTGTTAAATGATATAATACAAATAAATAATTTGGGTGTGGGAATCAGGGCAAATTTCAGGTTTAATTAACAGGTAATACCTGTTAAAAAGGTTGTTTGACACTTAATCGGTCAATATTATATGATTAAAATGGCCAGATTTAAAAATGGCTTTGTATTAATATTAAGCACTTACGGGAGGGGCTTATGAATAACCAGTTAAAGGTCTCTTTGGAAAACATTCTTCCTCTAACTTTCGCGCGAGATCATTTTTCTCAAATTGTCTCTGAGGTTCAAAGAGATAAACTATTTATCCTTACCAAGGGCGGTAAACCGGCGGTGGCCATTATTGATGTTAAATACTTGGAGTCTTTAACGGGCGGGCAAATTCAAAGACAAGACATTAGCGATGAAATCAAAAAGGCCCCGGAAAAAGTAGGCTTACCGCCGATGGTTGAACACCCGACAGGTTTTTCTTCAATGCCGCCTAAAACGACACCACCGGTAAAACCATTTTCGCCACCACCCAGACCCTACGATGATACACAAAATAAACCAGTAAGCCCACCAAACCAACCCAAGACTTTTAATAATAGACCTTTCAATCATACCCCGGAAAAGCCTCCTGAAAATACCCGTGATAAGCCTGCTGGCTTTGCGGCTTCTCAAAAACAAGAGCCGAAAGAAGAGAAAAAAGAACCCTTCGAGAATACTCAGGGTAAACCGCCGTTGCCATACAAACCTGCAGGATTTGCGGCCCCTCAACCAAAGCCCCTCGACTCCGCTCGGGATAAATCGGGACAAGCCCCTCAAAGCGACAAACCTAAGCCCCTCGACCCTACTCGGGACAAGGAAACTCCCCCTCCCCCCAAAGTAACACCTCCAATGCCTAAACCAGTTGAAGCGCCTATGCCGATTCCCATAAAAAGCGCTCCGACGTTTCAGCCGGAGTCCCGACCTGACCAAAGCGTCTGGAAACCTGTCGCACCTGTAAAAACCCCCTCAGAACCACCCTCAAAGCCCCCAGAAGAAAAGGAACTAACTATGCCTAAAGTAACGGAGTCAATTTCAAACATTCCTCCTAAAGACCCTACGGGGCCAACAGGTATTCCCAACAAACCCTTAACTACGCTACCCCCTGTTAATACCACCCCTGAACCCGCAACTTCCGGAGATGCTAATCAAGTTGATGTAGAGTTTTCTCCTGATGCCGCGGAATTAGACGACAAGGGTAAAGATGGAAAAATGCCCGATGGACAAAAAACGGATCCTGACGATAAAGAAGATAGATTAGAACTAAAATCTCTTATAATATGGAAAACGATCCTGCCTAGGCAGGATCGTTTTCGATCGCACTAAAGTCCGCTACCTCCGCCTTCGCTGGTGTTCCAGCTGAGACGACAGATAGATGCCAATGGCCAAAACTAATAGCCACGGCCAGGAGAAAAGCCGTCCCCAGAAGCCCTGAGCAAGGGTCACGGGACGGATTGACTCCCACTTCCTGTGAACCTCGACCTTCTTGATGTACTCCGCAATCCGGTCGAGGATATTCTTGAAGTACTCAGCCTCAGGATTGAGGGTGATATGGTAATGGGACCGCTCCCTGTACCACTCACAATCACCTTTGGCCCTCAGGACCATAAGCATCCACTCCAGGAGGTCCTGAGTCTTTTTACCGCTGACGAGCCCGACATCTACCCCGGAGGCATAGCGGTGACTGGTGAAAAGCGAAGGCGATCGGCCTTGCTTAACCAGTTCCGCCTGCTCCGCGTGGGTCCTATAAGCCGAGGTGATCCGAATACTTCCGCCACCTCGATCTTCTATCTGGGTTGCCAGATAGTAGAGAAAACCCGCCATCGCGGGTGTAGTCTCCGGATGTCTAACCCCGGGATCGACGACGATGTTAGTCAGCCCCGCCTCCAGTTTCGTAAGGGGTGGGACCTGACTCATTTTGCCCTCATACCAGAAGAACTCATGCGCCAGTCGCGGCCGGCGCCCCTTTCGGGCCATCTCGTCGTAGAAGGCGACCTTCACCTTGAAGGTGTTGCGGTCACGCTTCCAGAGGAGTGCCGCTTTTTTGGCGCACATCACCCGAAAGTAGTAACTCCACGATTCGTCTTCGAGACGATCATGAAGGAACTTATAGGTTTCCGGGTGACGATCTGGGGATGCCTCTAAGACAACTTCTTGCCAACTGATATGCTCTGGTGCATCCCATCCTGAACAGTAGTGGCGGATCACCGCGTCCAAGTTGGGTTCCCCCATATGGTACGCGGCGATGGCATAGTCTTCCCTGTCATACTTCTTTCCCAGATACCCGAGGTATCTGGCAGCGGCAGGGATGGCCTTTCGCGGGTCGAATCTCTCATCGAACTTCTGGAGCTTCGCCCACTTCTTAGATTTCATGGCTGGCTTTTTCTCGTCCCTGTAGGCCCGATAGTAGCTCAGCCATTTACCCGAGACCTTAAGCCCGAAAGCCTTGGCAGTCGGCGGGTAAAACTGCGCGATTCCGGCACACGAGGCACCGGAAACACCGTCGGTCTCTCCCTGACCCTCTATGTACAAAACCGCCCAGAGAGTGTACGGGTCCACCCCGCATTTTTCGGCCGACTTCTGAATTGTGGGCCAATAGCGGGAAAGTCTGACCTCGGCACCGATGGGGTCACGAATGATGCCGTAGATCACCGGGTCGAACGAGGAGATAAAGGAGTCGTAAGACTCCGCGGTCGTCTCCCTCGGACCCGGGTACTCAAGTTGGAACTCCCCTGGCCTAGGAGGCTCAGGTGGGCGAACCACCCTGCCCCTGACGGCAAGAACTGCGATGACAACCATTACTGCAATTACGAATTTCAACCACAACCGCATCGGGTCCGGCTCCTTTCGGGGAAATTGCCTAATTGTCAGGTTCGATAACCAAATATCATACCATAAAAAATAGGCTTTGTCAAGGTTAACAAACCGCAGACCTTTGCACACAGCAATCCTGTAAGTACCGGACGAAGTCCGTTTTACAGGAAGATGTTGTGACGGGGTCAACCCTATTAAGGGTAGTGATCACCAATAACTGATTATTTATTCCTGTTTTTTAGATGTCTCCGAATATACCAAATAATTCCCAAAATAATGAGTCCTAAAATAATATAATCAAATTTATGAAAATACGTCCTTAAACTCTCCCAATTTTCTCCCATTTTTTGCCCTATATAGGCTAAAAGTAAACACCAAGGCAATGAACCTAAAAATGAGTAAAGGACGAACCGCCCAAAATGCATTTTAGAAATGCCCGCCGGGAATGAAATAAATGTTCTAATAACAGGCAGAAGCCGGCCAATAAAAACGGTCCATTCTCCCCTTTTCTGGAACCACTTGTCGGCTAAATCAAGGTCATGGTGAGAAATTAAAATATATTTCCCATATTTTTCAATTAAAGGTCTGCCGCCTATTGACCCAAACCAATATGAGAAAATAGAACCGACAACACACCCAACGGCACCCGCGAGACCAACTAAAATAAGGTTTAACTCTCCCTGAGCGACTAAAAACCCGGCAAAGGGCATAATTACCTCAGAAGGTAATGGAATATTGGCAGATTCTATCGCCATAAGCAAAATTATTCCCCCGTATCCTAAGGAGGTGATAACACTCATAACAAAATTGGCCATTGCCCCTAAAATGATTGAAGCCATAATTTTTAGAAAATCCTAAGCACGCAATCCGAAGCACGAAACAAATTCAAAATTTTAATTTTTAAATATTTAAACATTTGGATTTGGATTTGTTGCGCATTTCGATATTCGAATTTCGTATTTTTTAAATTATATATATTTAAATAACCAGAAAACAAGGGCCGTCACGACAAAAGCAATCATTGCCCCACCAATAACCTGGCTTAAGGTATGACGTTGCCGGTAAACTCTTGCCCAGGACAAGGGAATTAAAATAAGATACAATGGGGCAAAACTGATGCCGAATAAAATTACGATCACGGTTACAACGGATGAATAAAGGGCTGTATGAACAGAGACTTTCCAAAAGACCGTTAAGATAGAAATCCCAACGGAATTTGCCGCATAAGCGGCTCCCATGACAATAACAGGTTTAGCCGCCTGAATAAGATATAAGGCGATTGCGCCAATAACGGCTGAAATACCGGCAATCATAAAAGGGATTTTTCGCTGATTGTGGTCTGACAGATGAAAATCGCGAATATCTCTCTTTTCGATCAGCCATAAAATATAGGTTCCGGGAATGATTATTGCGAATAAAAATCCAATGCTGATCCAAGGAAGAAACTCCTTAAGGTTTTTCGCATAGGTAAAAGTAATAATCAGAATAAAAATTCCCGCGGTTACGTAAGGAGACAAAAAAGCGGAAATTCCGAAAGCAAGAAAATCCCAAAAATTTCGTTGGTTTTTCTCCTGATTCATGCTCGGATTTTTTTTGTACTCCATTTTAACCTTTTAGCGAAAATGATAATAAAATTATATATATAGTTTAGCGGTCGATCCAACAACCAGACTATCCAGGCAACCAGGATCCCTAAAATTGCCCCGGCGATTATATCAGACGGAAAGTGGAACCCCACACCGACCCTGGCGGTTACTATCAAGATCGCACCGATAAATACAACCAAACCAAGTTTCTTAAATCCGGAAAGATACAAAGAAAAAGCCACGGCGAAAAGAAATGCCGCGTGATCCGACGGAAAAGAATATGTGGGCCTGTGAAAAACCAACTCGTGGATATCGTTATTTTCAAAAGGCCTAGGCCGATTAATAATCCTGCCTAAAATATTGGCAAGTACCATCCAGGAGAATAGTCCTGCCAAAGTCGCTTTCAAGGCGACCTTTTTGGCTTGCGACGACCAAAACCAGAGCAAAACGAGCATCAAAGGAACAGCATAAATCAGATAAATTCCGAATAACTTAAAAAGCCTTTCCCAATGTGGCGAAGTATTTGCGAAATTATTGATGGCAATAAGCCACGCCTTATCAATTGATAATAGTTTCTGGATCATTCTTATTTAACATTACCAAGATTTAATTACTTTGACAACTCTAATTTTACGACGTAAGATATGGTTATGACCATCCATTCGGCAATTATTGATTTTTTAGAATATATGGAGATTGATAAAGGTTCTTCTTTATTAACCGTTAAAAACTACGACCATTATTTACAAAGATTCGCCGCTTTTGCCCGAAAAGCCGAAATCCTTGAACCTGGAAGAATAGATCTTGATTTAGTCCATAGATACAGACTTTTTTTACATCGATTACCTGCCTCGCCGAGTCAAGGCGGGCCAGATTTATCCAAGAAAAACATAATTTCCAAATCAACCGCAAATTACCACCTAATTGCCTTGCGGGCTTTTTTGAAATACTTAAGCATTAAAGGTGTAAAAACCCTCTCCCCTGAACGGATTGAATTAGCCAAAACCGATGAACGCCAAATTAGTTTTCTTGATGATGAAGAACTTGATTCGATTCTTAAACAACCTAATTTAAGGTCTTTACAGGGCAAACGCGATAAGGCGATTTTAGACCTGTTTTTTTCTACCGGTCTGCGGGTTTCGGAACTTTGCGACTTAAAAAAAGATGATATTAACTTGGAAAAATCAGAATTTTCTGTTTCTGGTAAAGGCGGAAAAGTAAGGGTGGTTTTTTTAGACCACGAAGCCCGAGAATCGATTAAAGGTTACTTAAATATTAGAAACGATAAGATTCCATATTTATTTATCTCCTACGGACATTCACTTCACCCTTCACCCTCATCCCTTCACCCTTCCCCTATAACTCCTCGCTCGGTACAAAGAATGATAAGAAAATATGCCAAAATGGCCGGCATTACCAAGCATGTTTCTCCCCACACGATGCGCCATTCATTCGCCACGGATTTACTCATGTCCGGGGCCGATATTCGCTCGGTTCAGCAACTTTTAGGCCATTCATCTATTACCACAACTCAAATTTATACTCATGTGACTGATCAGCACCTGGCAGAGGTGCATCAGGCGTTTCATGGAAGACGTCGTAAAGACGAATAAAAACTATAGATAATTCTTCCCCGGATTGGTAATTAAAATATCATGGGGGTGGCTTTCCTTCAAAGATGCCTGAGTGATTTGGATAAATTGCCCCTTTTGCCAGAGTTCGGAAACAGTTTTGGCGCCCACATAATAAAAGCCCGATTTTACCCCGCCTATAAGTTGCTCAACTAAATCGCTAACTGAACCCTTAACTGGTACTAAACCTTCAATGCCCTCAGCAATTAGATGGTCGGTTTTTTTATACTCTTTATTGTGGAATTCGCCCTCGGATTTAATTTTTATACCCTTTTCCATAGCCCCGATCGACCCCATGCCCCGATATTCTTTAAAAGGATATTTGTTGGCTTTTTTGTTATTCCAAATACTTTTAAACCTGGAGGGAACATTGTCTTTGTCTAAATAAACCACTTTCCCGGGCGCCTCGAGGGTTTGGGAAAACAACGACCCCATCATCACCGAGGAAGCCCCTGCGGCTAAGGCTTTAATGATACAGCCAGAATATTGAATTCCCCCATCAGCGATAATCGGCACTTGGGCATTTTTCGCCGCCCTCGAAGTCTCAATAATCGCCGTAATTTGGTGTACACCCATGCCGGAAATCACTCGCGTTGAACAAATTGAACCTGGTCCCATCCCCACCCGCAAACCATCAGCCCCCGCCCCAATTAATGCCCGTGCGCCTTCGTAAGTGGCCACATTTCCGGCGATAACCTGCGTTTTGGGATATCTCTTTTTTATCGTTCTTAAACAATCAATCACGTATTGCGAAAAACCGTGGGCAGAATCAATGACAACCACGTCAGTTTTTGCCTTAATCAAGGCTTGGGTGCGCTCTTCAAAGCCTGTCTGCGAACTAATCGCCGCCCCAACTAAAAGATGTTCTGATTTAACTTTCAGAACTTCCCTAACTTGATCTTTGATGGGCAAATTGCGATGAATTATTCCGATTCCCCCTGACTTTGCCAAAGCGATGGCGAGACGCGATTCGGTAACTTTATCCATGGGGGCGGAAACTAAGGGCGCCTCTAATTTAATCTTTCGGGTAAGATTGCAAGATAGATCAATTTCCTCACGAGAAAAATCCGTGTACCCGGGTAAAAGTAATACATCATCAAAAGTTAAAGATAATTTTAAATTTTCTATATTTGGCATATTTTTCTAATTAAAGAACAATTAAAAAATTTTGTCAATATCTTTAATCATTGCTCCCTATTGACGGCGAAAAGACTCTAAGATAAAATTCATTCAGAGGTGAACACGCATGAAGATCACCATCCCAGAAGGTTTCAACACCGCCCCACTTTTTCCCAAGTCATGCTTTTTCTCGGTCCACACTTCAGAGAAACCTGGTCTTGAACTTCATGCCCAAGCGCTTCTCGAGTGCGGAGTAGAAAAGATATACGCCAGCGGCGGTACGGCCATGTACCTGGCCGATCATGGTCTCCCCGTGATTGATTTCAACGTGAATGTCACCGGCAAACCGTCGATAATGAACCATCGAGTAGCCACCCTCGGCTACGAAAGCGCTGGGGCAATTCTTGCCCGCCGGAATGTTCCCCAACATATGAAAGAATTGGCAGAGCATTGCCAAGGTATTTCACCAGAACCGGTAACATTCGACATCGTCGTCGTGAGCATTTATCCCTTCCGAGAGACGATTAAGTCCGAAGGAGTCGATCTGCTCAAGGCGATCGAGAATATCGACATCGGCGGGCCAACCTTGCTACGCGAAGCGGCCAAGAACTTCGAGTGGGTCGTCCCGGTGCCAGGGATGAAACTGATGGAAAGTGTCATCTCTGATCTTCGCCAAGGACAAGGAATTTCCCTGGAAACAAGAATACTGATGGCCCTAAAAACCTTCGAATTGATATCCCGTTACGATTCCGCAATATGTGACTTTCTCACCACGTCGACAGAGCATCCCCATATAGACTGGGAGGACCTAACCTAACCTAATCTAACCTAATCTAATCTGCCATAAGAACCAGCAACCCTTCGGGGCGACACCAGTCGCCTCTTTTGTTACATCAGTAATATTCAAAGTCTTACATTAGTATTATAAAAAGTATTATCGAAATATATGATTTAATGTCAGAATCTTTTTTTATCATTTTTATAATCAGTAATCCCTTACACACTTAGATTAATTTTTAATCTATGTTTGTATAGACAAAAACAAGCCCGGGCGAGGGTTTGAACCTCGTGTCCCGGGCTGAAACTGGCGAACACGTGTTCGCCTACTTGATTTTGATGCCGCGCACTTCGGCGTCGGCCATTGCCTTGGCTACTGCCGCCCAGGCCGGCTTGACGTCGGGCAATAAGCCGACAGTCTCGATGTGAACCGCAACGTCTTCCTGCCTGTGCTGTGGTGTTGGCAGATCGAGAAGAACACCAACCGGCAGGCCCTTGAAGCCCTGGCGTGGCGGCCACGAACGGTTGACGCAGGCTATCAAGCCGACCACTTGCGCCTCTCTTTTCTCCACGACCGCGATTGCCTTCCCGGTCGTTGAGAAGTTGTTGATGATATCCTCCCCGAGAAGAACCCTCATCCCGGGCTCGATGCCATGGCGGGCGAGCACAAGTTCCGTTTGCTCCTTGGTGGTCTCGGTACCAGCCACGACGACCTTCTTCTGAAGGCCAGCGTACCCGACATCCAAATGTCGAGCCACGTTCTGGCTTACGATCAGCCCGCCGTCGGGCACTCCGACAATGCAGTCGAACTCCGGGAAGTCGGCGGCAGCGATGACGCTCGCCAGTCCCTGGGCGAAGAAATCCGCCACCGCTGGATACTGTTCGAGCATGGCGCAGTTGTAGTAGATGTAGCCCACCCATTGCTTCTGGCCGCCCTCGACATCGTACTCGCCCGAGTAGGCGACCAGCGGCCCAATGGGCAGACCGGTTGCCGGGTCAATTACCGCGTTGTAGTACCCGCGGCAGTCGCGCAGAAGCCCCAGGTAGATCTCATCTGG
>JAENIV010000066.1 GCA_016844295.1 Candidatus Berkelbacteria bacterium | reverse complement strand
ACAGATTCTGAGCGCTTGTCAACTTCTACACGAGTTTCTTTTAATTCTTGGGAAACCCCGCAAGCATAATCAATATGTTTATCAGTTATCGGAAGGATTATTACTTGAGTCTGTGCTAACCAAACTGGCAAAGCCCCGGAAAAATGTTCTAGCAATATTCCAATAAATCTTTCCAATGATCCAAGGATTGCACGATGAATCATAACTGGATACTTTTTTCCCCCTTTTTCATCAATATAAAAACATCCTAAACGTTCGGGCATACTCATATCAACTTGGATTGTACCAAGTTGCCAGGTACGGCCGTGATTATCTTTTATATGGAAATCAACTTTTGGACCATAAAAGGCACCATCACCTGGATTTAATTTATATTTTATTTTAGATTTTTCAAGAGCATTTTCTAGGGCATTTTCAGTTATTTTCCAATCCTCATCTGTACCAATTGATTTTTCTGGCCTGGTAGAAAGTTCGATATGATCAATTTCAAAATCATATTTTTTATAATATTTAATAATAAAATCAATAAGTAAACTCACTTCATCGCTTACTTGCTCGATTAGAGCAAAGATATGCGCATCATCTACGGTAAACTCTCTCGCTCTAAAAAGCCCGTTTACTTCGCCTGGCTGTTCATAACGATAGACAGATCCCATTTCGGCAAATTTTATTGGCAATTCTTTGTAAGAATGCATTTTAGATTTATATACTTCTAACGTTCCCGGACAATTCATTGGTGTTACAACCCACTTTGGTTCTTTTTTTTCAATTTGAGATTTATTCCCAGCAAAATACATTTTATCTTGATAATTGTCATAATGGCCTGACTTTTTAAAAGTTTCAATGGCCAAAACATTAGGTGTTTTTAAAAATTGGTAGCCTTGCTTGGTAAGTTCCTTTTTAAGATCATCGGCAATTAAATTATATAAAGTCGCTCCCTTAGGATGCCAAAAAATAACTCCAGGATTTTCTCCCTCAAGATGAAATAGATCTAAATTTTTACCAATCTCTTTATGGTCTTGTTGCGGTTCACTCATAGGTTTATTTTACATTAAAACTGGACCTAGTTCAAGAAATATTCCCAGTAATTGTATAAGAGTACTGCCCAGACAAGTTCGGAGATATTTTCACGAGACATTAATTTGTCATTTTTTGTACAAGGAATATTAAACCAGTTTTTATTATTTTTACAAAACTCTCTGTAAAGTTCTTGCGTATTTCTAAGATACTGAATATTTTTTTCGTGGATATCTTTTTTTCCACGGCCATCCATAAGTTTTTGGCTAACCTCAATTGGAACATCGAGATAGATAATCGCATCGGCTCTCGGAATTTTAAAAGTTTCAAATTCCATTTCGTTTAGCCAATCTAAATACCTTTTTCTTTCATCGGGGCTTTTAATTTTTGCTCCCTGATGAGCCATGTTGGATTCTGCGTATCGATTGGAAATGACGATAAATCCTTCTTGAAGATATTTCTCAATTTTTTCTTTAGATCGCCAGCGATCGGCAGCAAATAAAACCGAGGCTAAATAACCACTCACGTCGTCAAGACCGCCGAACTCGCCGTCCAGATATCGTCGAATTATTTTACCAAAAAAATCATCGTATTGGGGAAAATCAACAAGCACTGCCTTCTTTTTTATTTTTTTCAAACGGTTAATCAGAAGTTCTGCTTGAGTTTTTTTACCAGAACCGTCGGCGCCGTCAATAACAATAAGTTTACCTCGATTATTTAACATGGCTCATTAACTTTATTGTTTTATCTTTTTTCGGCAAACCACAATTTCTTTCGCCTTCCCAACACATGCTTTCCGTTTTACAAGTCGGACCTGCAAATTTAAAAATATTCGGAGCGACTTTCATTAATTCCGCGTGCATCAAGTAAGCCATGGTTCGAATTTCCCATTGAGCACGAATACACATCCGTTTAGATAAAAAATTAAATAATGATCTTGCATTCATCGTAATAACAATTTTTACGTCAGTCGCATTCGGTAAAATAAAACGTGCGTCTTCTTTGGGAATGCCGATTTCGATTAACCGCTCATAGACCATTCCCAGATTGTAGACCGTGTAATCAAACAGTTTAAAAGCCTCTTTATTCGTCGTAATACTTGGCGGAGTCACATACCCAAAATTTTTGCCGTTGATATATCTTTGAGACTGCTGAGAATAACTCGCGATTCTGTGTCTGACTAATTCATGAGTGAGTACGCGTGACACATCTTCAACCGAGAAAGTAAAAGATACATGTTCAATTGTTGATGTATGTCCTGTCGCTACTACCATCTTGATTAACTTTTCTCGCTCTGCCTCGGTTAATTTGTCCTTCATTTCAGCGGCCGAATCTGGCGAATAACATTGCCTAACTGCCGCGGCAACAATTTTTTCCGGGTCTTTTGTATAAGTGATCAAAGAAACTTTCATTACATTCCCAATCCTAGTCCCCTCTTTAATCAACTGGATATTTTTTACAAAGTTTAATAACTTCTTTCTGTATTATATTTTTCGGTTTGATATTATTTAATGTGTTTGAAATTAACTCAGCAACGATTTCCATGTCTTTTTCTTTCATGGCGCGCGTTGTAAGCGCTGGTGTCCCGATTCTAATTCCAGATCCGATAAACGGTTTTTGCGAGTCGTTGGGTATCGTATTTTTATTACAAACTATACCTACGTCTTCTAAAGCAAGTTGGGCATCTTTACCGGTTAATTTAATGGAACGGAGATCAACAAGCATCAAGTGATTATCTGTGCCACCGCTAACGATTCTAAAATGTAATTTTTGTAATGCTTTTGCAAGGGCTTGAGCATTTTTTATAATTTGTCGTGAATAATTTTTAAATTCCGGATCTAACGCTTCACCAAAACAAATGGCACAAGCGGCAGTTTGATGGTCGTGTGGCCCACCTTGGAGTCCCGGGAAAACTGCCCGGTCGATTTCTTTAGCATATTGTTTTTTACAAATTATAATTGCTCCTCGTGGCCCACGAAGAGTTTTGTGAGTCGTACTCATCACAAAATCCGCATGTGGAAAAGGTGATGGGTGGACTCCACCTACAATTAATCCTGAAATGTGAGATATGTCTGCCATTAAATAAGCCCCGACCGATTTGGCAATTTCGCCAAATTTTTTGAAGTCGATTATTCGTGAATACGCTGTTGCCCCGCAAATAATCATTTTCGGTTTTTCCTTTTTGGCAATTTGGGCAATATTTTCATAGTCAAGAATTTCGGTTGTTGGATCTACGCCATATGAGACAACTTTAAATGCACGCCCCGAAAAACTGAATGGTAAACCGTGAGTAATGTGGCCACCCTGGTCAAGTTTCATCCCCATAATTTAAATATTTTTAATGCCCTGTCTTTAGCTATCTCCTCAACTTCATCAATGTTTTTTTGTCCAGCATAATACCGTGCACCCGGATAGCCTTCTGAATATTTATTTGCTAAAACAGACCCCATGGCCTCGCGAACTTCCGCGCTACAATAATTTTCCGATGGAATTAAATCCAAAGTATTTTGCTGGCGTTCAATTTCCGCTTCAATTAATTTATAAATTTTGGGATCTTCGCTTTTAATTGACATTTTTGCGTTCTCCTTTTTTTAGAACAGAACATCTTTCATTGCCTTCCTTCGACGCTTCGACCAGAGCTCGACATTACTGTCGAGCATATTTTTCAATTTTATCTTCAATAATTTCTAACTTAACGCCGGCTTTTTTAAAAAGTTTGACTGTTTTATCGCCAGCATGATATTTCACCTTAGCAACCACTCTTTTTACTCCAGAGTTAATTACCATTTTTGCGCAAGTATAGCAGGGGGTGAACTTAATATAAAGCGTTGAACCGTCAATAGAAATCCCATTTTTTGCTGCCTGACAAAGTGCGTTTACCTCGGCATGCAAAGTTCTGATACAGTGTTCGGAAATTTTCCCGTCTTCATCAATCGCCTTTTGCATTTCGTGCCCAGCATCGTCGCAATGCGATTGGCCAACTGGAGAACCCGCGTACCCGGTTGCCAAAACTCTTCTCTCTTTGACAATCACACATCCAGGCCGGCCGCGATCGCAAGTGCTTCGTGAGCCGACAACATCTACTAGTTTCAAAAAATATTCATCCCAATTCGGGCGTTTGTATTTTTCTTTTATATTTTTAATTTTACCTTTTGTTTTTTTAATTTTATTATTTGGCATTTATTTTTCTCCAAACGTTATTTAAATTTTCATACAATTCTTTTTTGGTTCCTTCGTTAACAATCGTAAAATCGGCCATCGCAATCGGCCCGCCTTTGTGAAGATTCTCGAGTTCCGCTTTATCACGGGCGGCTGCTTCTTGATTTGAGAACGAACGATATTTCATTACCTTGTCCGCTCCGTGATTTCCGGCACGATTTTCAAGTCGAGTGTACCGTGTGCCTGGACTCGCATAAACGGCTAACACAATAATACCCGGTAATTTTTCTTTAAAATATAAATACTCCTCCCAAGAATATAGCCCATCAATAACGATATTGCCTTCGGATTTTTTAATTTTCGGCATATTTATAATCGCGAATGCTGCCATACCATGCTTTTTGCGTAAACCTTCGCGGATCTTTCTTTCGGATTTTTCCCCGGGTGGCATTTTAAGACGTTTTAATTCATTCAAAGCGATTTGTCCTAATCGTATATAGGAAAATCCTTTTTGAATGAAAAAGTCGGCAACTTCACTTTTGCCAGCACCTGACATTCCCACTATCGCGATAATTTTTTTAATCATTTTCTTCCTGTGCTCCCGAACCCCTTTTGTCCTCTTTTAGATTCGGCTAATTTTATTGATTCTTTAACTTGAATATTTATAATCGGTTGAATCAGCAATTGAGCGATCCGATCTCCTTGATTAATTTTAACTTTCTTTTTAGACAAATTCCACAAACCAACTCCGATTTCACCTCGATAACCAGAATCAATTACTCCACCTAAAGAAATTAAACCGTCCCGAGTCGCAAGCCCGCTTCTTTCCCAAATTAGTCCGACAAATTTTTCAGGAATTTGCCCCGCGATTCCCGTATTGAAAACGTATTTTTCTTGAGGATTTAATATTTTATCCTCGATCGAAAATAAGTCTAGTCCAGCATCTCCCGTATGGGCATACCGTGGTAACTTTGCTTCTTTTTTAGTCTTCAAAAATTTTATTATCATGGCTGTTTTTATACTATTGTTAGACTCGATTTTTGTCAAACGACAATAGGAGTGCCAACCCCGTATACGACGCCCCTGCGTGGGTGACCGTAGATAAATAATTCAGAAAGGAGATTTACTGGGGTCAATTTTTCAGGTAGAATTGGATTATGAAACAAATTGCATTTAATCGCCGCGCATTAGTCGAATACGATATTTTAGAGAAATACGAAGCTGGAATTGTGCTTACCGGCGAAGAAATTAAAGCCATTCGCCAAAATCGAGCAAATTTAGCCGGAGCATTTTGTAGAGTTTCAAATAGTGAGGCTTGGGTATTGAATATGCATATTGCCAACACCAAAGAACCCGAACGATCACGAAAATTGCTGTTACACAAGAATGAAATCCGATCGTTAATTGGCAAAACCCAACAAAAAGGTCTAACGTTAATCGCCTTATCTTTATATATCAAGAAAAATCACGCTAAACTCGAGATTGGCCTTGCTCGCGGGAAAAAACTTTACGACCACCGCGAAGAACTTAAAAAACGTGATATTAACCGCCAGACCGAAAGAGAACTTAAAGATTAGTATATATAAATATTGTGTCCTCTAAAATATTCTTTACGTTTTAATTTCAAAGAGTCTATCGGGAATCCGATCGAAATTACTCTAGTATTTTTTTTAATATTTTTTAGATTGTATTGTAATTCAGTTAAAATTTTTGGTAACAAGTAACAATAGATAGCTTCCACTTTTGATATATCAATACTATTTATATTACGATAATAAACTTTTATATTTTTATATTTAATTGTTCGAATTTTCGCTAATAAATAATAATAAGGAGATATTTCAAATCCCTCCGCGCGCGCACCAAATTTCGCCGCCTCAATTAAGACATCACCGTTACCACAACCTAAATCATAAAAATTTTCACCTTTTTTAAGACCGGCTAGTTTGAACGCCGTGCGAATTACTTTTTTATCCATCATTACATATGGACTACCGTGAATAATCGAGACAATATTAGAAATTTGCCATAACAACAAAATGCCCGAGAATACTAATAATAGGACCAAGATAATTTCTATCATGATCCTATTATATCCTATCCAGCCAATTTGAATTAATAAATGTAACCTTTTATCGCCCCGTAGGAGGCCGAGATCGTTCGAGACGAAATTACCCCAAAACCGCTGTAATTCATTTCCGAAACGGTGATAGTGCCGTCGCCATTAACGGCATCCACCATTGCCACATGGCCGGCGGCTCCGCCCTCTGAAGTTACCATAATCGCCCCCGCTTGCGGAGTATCGCCGGTGGCAAAACCGGCCGAGCGAGCACCCGAAAGCCAGGTAATAGCGTTACCTCGCCAAAATATTGGTCGCTTTATTGCCACATAATAAGTGCAATAACCATAAGGAAAAGAATTTCCTTTAAATTCACCAACAAGTTTTGTTTTATTAATAACTGATTTAGTTGAAGATGAAACAACCCGTCTGGATTGGTTCAATTTCGGCTGTTGGGTAATTTTAGTTTCCGTCACTAAGGGTTTCGTCAAATATCCTTCCGGCACTAAAGCGGTTGACCTTGATTCCGCATTAATCGACGTCAAAGAAATTTGCGGAGTAACTTGAGAAACCACCTCTCTGGCATAATCAAGGTTCCCAGAAAACGTCGCGGCTTTTGCTTGTTTTGTATCGATTAAAACGGATACACAAAATATTGCCACAAAAGCCCCTACCCAGAACAATGAATGGGTGTTAAAGCTAAGATTGCGTTTTAAATTGTAATATGAGATTTTGTTTTTTTTAAATTTTCGAAGGTTTTTTTGGTTTTTGCTCTCGTTGATGTCTTTTTCTTGTTCCCCCTGATCCCCTGCCTTAACGGATATACAAATAATAAACCTCCCGGTTTTGAGAGAAGCAACTCAGCCCCATCCTTTATCACTTTTCTTATTAATGAATCAATGTGCCGAAATGAACTACTCTCTCTCGTGTGCCATCTTGTTAGTTAAATTGTTGCGGAGACAACACGTTTCCCATTTTACCAAACCTGTCAATTTTGTCAAGGGCTATGATCCCTCCTGTTAATGATGGTTAATGTTCACATGTGGATAACCTTGCCCCGTTAGATCTCATTAGTGAGTTCAGGAATTTAATGCACCAATATTTCATTTCTTATGGTCTCATTGGGGGTTAGAAAATTCAAGCTTTTCCGTGGTCTATTGTTAAGTTTTTC
>JAENIV010000015.1:4782-16504 GCA_016844295.1 Candidatus Berkelbacteria bacterium | reverse complement strand
ATTAAATATTTTACCTCATGGATTTATTTTTTGGACGGGTTTAGATCTATACTTTTTAGGGAGATTTATAATTGATTTTTGGCGAGCTGATACAATAATGTTTTTTAACCTATCGTCAGGTCAGATTACGAGTCTCTTGCTATTCCTGGGTATCTTTGTATACTTAGTTTTGAGTATTAGCAAACTTCGTCGGGCCTACAAAGGAGATAGTAATGCTTGAAAAAATATATGACACGTTATTTATTAGAAAGCAGAAAAAAATTCTATCAAGCGAATTAGCAAGATTAGAAGAGCAATATAAATTAACGAGAAAATTTCCCGAATATGGAACTTCTGAGGATGAAAACGTTCAAGAATTAGAAAAATTTCAGGAGAATTTATCGTTACAAAAAAATCTAAAAAATTTGATTCGCGATACCAAGAAAGCATTAGTAAAAATTGATAAGGAATCATACGGAAAGTGTGAAAACTGTAAAGACACTATTGAACAGGGAAGACTAAAGGCATACCCTGCGGCTGATTTATGTGTTACTTGCGCTAATAATAAATTTTCTAAGCGAAAACAAAAAATTTAGGAAAAGGTAACTATTGTGAATATTAAATTTTTAGGAACATCAAGCGTGGAATCAATCCCACGTAAAGATTGTGACTGTTCTCAATGTAGGTCTAAAGATAAAAAAGATGTGAGATTTAGATCATCTATTTTAATTGATAAAAAAATTATGATAGATGCTAGCCCAGATATTTTAAGCCAATTAAGGGTTGACCAAATTAAAAACCTCGATACGGTAATAATCACCCATGAGCACGATGATCATACAGGTGGAATTAAACATTTGTTAAA
Source organism: Candidatus Berkelbacteria bacterium (assembly GCA_016844295.1). Classification (GTDB taxonomy): domain Bacteria; phylum Patescibacteriota; class UBA1384; order UBA12157; family JAENIV01; genus JAENIV01. Next base: position 15,660 of record JAENIV010000015.1, on the reverse strand, counting down.
ATTACATCGAGATCTGAGGATAATTAGACTAAAGCCCGGGCAGCATTTTAAACTGTTGGGCTTAGATTTTTTTGGATTTAGAATAGAGCATTCAAAAATGGCTCCGACGGTCGGAATACTCATAAATAATATGGTTTATATTCCAGACAGCGCCTCTCTCGATTTTGCTTTGAAATACCTTCAAGACGTAAAAGTGGCGATTTTGGATGGGTCGTCACTCGGGAGATCATTCGGAGGGCATATGGCAATAAACGATATTATCGCTACCGTGAAACCATATAAAAATTTAAAAACAACTTATTTTACTCATAATGGACATACACATAAAACCCATAAAGAAATGGAACAAATCGTTAAAAGTTTAGGTGATAATCGATTTAAAATCGCTTACGATAAATTAGAAATTCAAGTTTGACAAACATAATTAAGATTTAGTACTCTGAAAATATCCTCGCAATGCGAGGTGAACCTCGAATGGGGAGGATAATCTGTGTTAAAGCGATACACAAAACCGCCTATGGATAGCGTTTGGGTCGAACAGGCGAAGTTCGACCAGTGGGTCGAATCATTACTCGCTGTATTATATGCGAGAGTTCAAAAGAGACAGATTGATCAAGAATCATTCGATCTTATTTCGCAGTCCGTCGACGTTAATGTTGAGCGCGTTCATGAACTTGATAAAGAATTCCAGCACGACGCTCAGGCTCTTATTGAGACAGTACGAGAATCTTTAAGAGCCGCAGGAATTAACGAAATGACTACCGCACTGATGGGGGCAAGAATTACCAGTTATGACATGGAGGATCCAGCCTTCGGAGTCCTGATAGTTAAATCTCTTGATCTGATTCTTTTGGAACTAGAAAAACTGTTAATCACACTCAAGGCGCGCGCATCGGAATTCCGCAGAACAAAATGCATCTTTATGACACATGGTCAACCCGCAGTGCCAGGATTTCTCGGGATAAAATTCTGTCGTTGGATAGCCTCATTTGAAAGAGACAGACAGTGGATACGCCAAGCAAGGGAAAATATCAGGGTTGGAAAGTTCTCCGGTGCGGGGGGGACATATGACGAACTTGACCCGGATATAGAAGAAATCGCCTGTAAGCGTCTCGGGCTTGAGGCGGATGAGGCCTCGAGTCAGATTATTCAACGAGATCGTCATGCTCGAGTAATGACGGCTTTAGCAATCTGTGCCTGTAATATCAGTCAGGCGGCTAACGAACTTTGGGGAATGTGCTCTTATCCCCGAAACGAGGCAAGAGAATATTTCAGTCCGACTCAGCGTGGCTCAAGTGCCATGCCTCATAAGAAAAACCCTATCAAACTTGAGCAACTTCGTGGAATGTCTTCGCCAATGCGATCCTACGCTATGGCTGCCCTGGAACATATTATGACCTGGGATGAACGGGCCATTGATCAATCATCTACCGAAAGAATCATTTGGCCGGATGCCACAACTTTAGTTCATTACATGCTAACTACTCTGAGAGAAACGGTAGGAAAAATGATATTCTACCCCAAAAGGATGCAGGCCAATCTAGATTACCTTCAGGGAATCTGGGCTGCTCAGTACGTTAAGAACGTCTTGTGGGACAAAGGAGTTTTCGAGTTAAAGTTCTTCGAGTCTGGTTTCGAAGAACCTAATAGGAAATGTGAAATACTTCCCACTTATAAGTGGATTCAGTTATGTGCATTTGTTGCCTGGGACCAGTCAACAAACCAACCGGTCAAACCGTTGCGAGCAGTATTGATTGATCAAGGCATAGAAATATATCTTGATGAGGAAGAACTCGACCCTTGTTTTGATCTGAATCACATTCTCCGCAACGCCGATGTAATCTACTCGCGTTTCGGAATATAGTTACATAATCTATCATCTTTCAAGCCGTCCTTCGGGACGGTTTTCGCTTGTATTAGAATAGAAATTAGCCCGACAACGAAACGGGATTATCGATATTATAGTTTGACAAAAAATCTAAGAATTTGTACTCTTAAAATGCCCCACTAAGGGCTGAGTATGGCTGCGAGATGTCGAACTTCCAGGAGGAACGAATGGGCAGCGTCAAGGATCTAATGCGTGGGAATAACATCGGCGGACGGCTTTACCACAAACCAGGGCTAAGGCAACTGGGTCTCGGAGCCTGGAAGGTCAGTGGCCGCTTTTCCGTGGCGGACCTGAAGGACAAGATCCCACCCATCGAAATCGCTGGTAAGGCGCAAGTTCTCGCCATGACAGCTGGAAGTTATTGGGAGCAAGCGGCAAAGGCTGGCTTCCTAAGTTCGTATGTCGGAATGCTCGATAACAGCGGCAAGATCGTAGACACTGAAACTCTTCTTGATCGTGGTGAATTGAGTAATATCGTTGTCATGCAGTTGGCCGAGACACCATATATGCTTGGCAAGAAGATCACGGTGGCGACTCTCGCAGAATATCACCGCCTAATCGATGAAGGTCGACTCCGTATATATGTCGGTGACGGCGAGTGTATCTGGCGCGGAGGAGTACCGCTCGGTTCGACAACGCTCAAGCGAATCTCTGCCGCCGCAGGTTTAGCAGACCGGTACGAACAACTCGCTACCTACCAGGATACTGTCGCCTGTCTAAAGGAGATCCGTCAGATACCCGGTATTATGGACCAACCGGCAATGGCCAAAGTGCTCAAGAATATGGGGCTGGACCGGATTCCGAATCCCGGCTTCATGATGGCACGGCCGATAGTTCACTTCAACACCAAGTTCGACCCGGGTGGTGACAGGGACATTACCGACGATGAAGCTCAGCGTGCCCTCCATCTTAACGACTTGACCTTTACCGCCTGGAAGGCAACACTGATTGCCAATGCCAACCATCAGCGCGAATATTGCCGTGCGGCAGACATTGTCAACATCGACGGCAAACTCGAGGCTATGATCGTCTATGGCTTTCCGATCTTTGCCGACTTTGCTAATACCGTAGATGAAAACCGGCTAATGATCGCCTTTATCATCGGCTCTACGGTTTATCTCATCCCTGCCAACAAAGAAATCCAGCGGGCAATCTTTCGGGCCATGGGTATCTACGCCGCCAAGGAAAACGCAATGCGTGATCACGGCGATACCTGGCTCCACTACATTAATCAGTACGTTACCGACGCCAAGATCGAGGAAGCGACGCGTCAGTCAGTTTGGATGATGGAGCAAGCCATTGGAACTGTTGGTAATCGGCTGCTCGGTCGCAACGTGTTTGAGGCCAAACCAATCAACGAATGGGTTGAGCCATTCCTCCCTTATGCAAGTATCGAAGAGCACGCTGCCATCGCCAACTCCTAAGAAGACTGCTAATTTATCGGTGCCCCGAGAGATCTGGGCACCTTTTCGTTAAACTTTAACTTTCTCGATAATTTTTTTAAATTCTTCCGGATTATTTTCGGCAATGTCTGCGAGGACTTTTCGGTCAAGTTCGATTTTTTTATCTTTGAGACCCTTAATAAAAGTACTATATTTAATATCATTTTGTCGGCACGCGGCATTAATTTGAATAATCCAAAGTTGTCTAAAAGTTCTTTTTTTAACCCGGCGGTCGCGATAGGCATATTGTCCGGCTTTCATATCGGCTTGACGAGCCATTTTGACTAAATTTTTACGACCATGTCGAAAACCTTTTGTTTTGGCAAACAAGCTTTTATGCTTAGCTTTAGTTGTCATTCCTCTTTTTACTCTTGGCATGGCTACTAACCTTTCAAATTAATTTATCCGTTTGGAATTAACCTACGGATTTTTTTCTTATCAGATTTTGAAGTAATAACAAACTTACCACTTGATCTTCGTGTCCTTTTCGATTTCCCCATAGATAAATGTTGCGCCGACATTTTCCGGCGCATTATTTTGCCACTACCTGTTATTTTCACACGTTTTGATGCTGATTTGACTGTTTTTTGTTTCATATTATTTTTTATTAATAAGGATTGTAGAAAATTGATTCCCCAACCTTTCAACTTTGCTTTCGTTGACAGCCCCAATTGTGTCGCGAAAATTTTCTATCATATCGAAAGCCCTTTTGCTAAACATCATTTCCCGGCCGATGAGTTTAACGCCGACTTTAACTTTATCGCCGTCGAGAAGAAATTTTTGAGCTTGTTTTGCTTTAAAATCAAAATCATGTTGACTGATCTTCGCGCTTAAGCGAATTTCTTTTAATTCGGGACCCCTTGATTTAGATTTCTGTTTTGATTCCTGTTTTTCTTGAGAATAACGATATTTTCCGTAATCCATAATTTTGACTACGGGAGGATTGGCGCCGATGTTAACCTCGACTAAATCCAAGCCTGCCTCGTAAGCCAGGATCATAGCTTGATCGAAGTTTACAACCCCTTGTTGAATTCCTTCGGCATCAATAAGCCGAACCGCGGGAGCAGAAATTTCTTGATTAATTTTTAACTCTTTTATTGATCCCTTTCTACATCCACGAATTTTTCACACGAATGAGCACTAATCATGGAATTGTACAATTTACAAATAGTAACCATTATTCGTGTAAATTCGTGATTAAAGATTAGTGGTTGCTTTCATTCTATCACGAGCAACAATAATTTTCAAGACTCGTGAGCGATTTTGTATGGTGACTGGCGTTTTGGCGATAGTTTCGCCAGAAACTTTCAAAGATAATGGGTTTTGAGATTCCAGCCTAATTTTTTTAGTATGAAAGTAGCTTGTAAAAACGTCTTGGGTTTTTTTACCGAAAAGCCATCGCCAAAAACCGGAGATCGGGCTACCTTGGAGAGTTTTATCTAATAAATAAATTTCTAAACCAGGTTTTATTAAAACCTTATTCGTCAGGGCCTTTCCTTTAAGTTTCTCGATCCCAAAATATATTTCTTGATTAAAAAAAGTATCTATAGTCGCTTCAGTAATGAAAAATTTATTTGGCTCTAAAAGACATAAATCAATTGTTTCCAGTTTCCTTTGCTTTAGGACATTACAAGCGCCGTATAAATCTTTAACTCCAATTCTTTGGGCGATTTGGGAATTAAAGTCGTTTGGAATAATACCCAAAACTACGTCTTTTGCCTCTTTTTGAGTCGCTAAAACGGTAATAACTTTATTTACAAGGCTCTCGGGGCCAACGGCAACAATCGTTGAGTATCCCTTTATTATTCCAAGGTGAGCTAATTCTTCAATTGTTCTCGCCGCCGATGGCGCAACCGTTTCTCCGGCAATGCCTAAATTACCTAAGACATCTTTAATTTTTTCCTGACGAGAAACTATTTTCGCCCTCGGCGGTTCCATAATATAGTAGTACATTAAGAAGGATTCCCTTACATCCTTAAGAATTCAACCTATTCAACCTCGTAGGTCGTCTCTTTTTTAGGTTCTTCTGTGACTCTTTCTTCTTCGTCTTCTTTCTCGCCCTCAGGCATAGTGCATTTGCCAATAAAAATTGCTCCCGATCTTATTGAGAGGTCTTTGCTGGTGATTGATCCGAAAACCTTGCCGGTTGGCATGATTTCTAATTTACCTGTGGCTGTAATTGATCCACGGACTTTCCCCGCGACAATGACAATTTCTCCAGAAACAGGACCCTTGATATAGGCAGTTTCGGTAATATTAATTCCTTGTGAAGAAATAACTTCACCTTCAATGCGGCCATGAACAGTTATATCACTCGCATCTTGAAGAGTGCCGACAAGTTTTACATTAGCACCGACAACTGTGCCTGGACCCGAAGGCCCAGACGGTTTGTTGCCCAACATTTAACCTCCATTCTTATTCTTAATAATTTTGATGTCAATATTAAACTTAAGAAAAATAATTATACTTGTCAAATTTAAACCAAGGAGGGGGCGAAGGGAGTGAGTTCAGGAATTTAATGCACCTTTCATTGCAATATATCACTCCACATGTTATAATCAAACGCCCTCTTGAAGAAGGAGATGACCATGAAGGATTTCAAGAAGGTCGGATACATAATGCTGCGGTTTTTTCTATTCTTCAGATATGGTAGAATGAATTAAAGGCTAAATCCCGCCCAAGGCGGGGTCGCCCGGTCGCTAAAAACGACCTAGGGAAGGGAACATGCGCAAACTTCGAGTCGGAATCTTCAGCGAATGCTACCATCCAGTCTTGAATGGAGTGGTTGTTTCTATAGACACTTTCCGCGCCGAACTTGAAAAACTAGGTGTCGAATATTTCATCTTTACTACCGAAGTTCCAGAGTATCAAGACGACGACCCCCGAGTAATAAGATTTTCTTCCATGGTTCCATTTAAATCCGGCGGTGGGAGATATCCTATCGCTTGGCCAAGATTAGTCGGTAAAGAAGCCGAGAGAGTTGCAAGTTTGGACATTGATTTGGTTCATAGTCAACATTTGCTAAGCGTTGGCCATCTTGGACTTAAAATCGCCATGAACCTAGGGATTCCGTCCGTACTAACCTATCACACCCTTTTGGCGGAATACACTCACTACGTCCCATTGTTTGGGCCATTATCTCGAGAGTATTTAATCAAGAAAAGTCGCAACATTTGTAACCAATATGATCAGATTGTTACTCCGTCACCCTCAATGAAGAGGGTTTTACGCGAATACGGTGTCAGACGCCCAATTGAACCGATCCCAACAGGAGTAAATGTCGACGACTTTCAGGGTCCCTTGAGCCGCAAGGCTGTCGAAGAGAAATGGAAAATCCCAAAGAAAAGTAAAATTCTTCTTTATGTTAGCCGCATTGCTGAAGAAAAAAATGTTGATTTCCTCCTTAGGGCGGCGAAGAGTTTGGCCGAAAAAAGAGATGATTTCTGTTTATTACTAATTGGTGGCGGGCCAAAATTAGAAGAATTCCAAAAACTAGTTAGGGAATGGGGCTTAGAAAAAAGATTTATTTTTACAGGTATGTTACCTAAAGATGAAACTAACCGCTATTTTGGAGCCGCTGACATTTTTGTATTTTCATCAATTACGGAAACCCAAGGAATTGTCATTACTGAGGCGATGGCTGCGGGTGTTCCCGCAGTTGCAGTTGCTATTATGGGCCCTTCTGATATCATTATCAATGGCCAAGACGGATATCTTGTGCCCTTGAAAGAAGATATATTTGCTGCTAAAATAAATGAACTGCTCGAAGATAACGAATTACGAACCAAAATGGGCAAATCTGCGAAAGTCAATGCCTTAAAATATTCCCAACAAAAATGCGCCGAAAAAATGCTATCTATCTATGAAAAACTTATCCATCGTCACCATTCCTAATACGAAACTGATGGAGGTAACTCAAAAAGTTGCCTCTTTTGATAATGTTTTAAAAAACCAAATTAAGGATATGGTGCGCACACTAAGAAAAGAGGGTGGAATAGGACTTGCGGCCAATCAACTGGGTTTTGATAATCAAGTGATTGTCGCTGAGTTCAAAGACCCGGATGGTAAAGAACATATCCCCTTGAGTATATATATAAATCCTGAGATTGTTAGATATTCTGAAAAACAAGAGTGCTTAGAAGAAGGCTGTCTTTCTGTCCCAAAAATTGAACTTGAAATTGATCGGCCGGAAGCAATCAAAATTAGATACCAAGACCAGGCCGGTAAAAAATATAAAATAGCCCCAAAGGGACTAATCGGTCGAATCTTACAACATGAAATTGACCATTTAAACGGAATTGTTTTTACTGAACGCGCTAAAGATCAATTTTTTATAAAATTTCCGGAATTTAAAAATATTAAAATTGCCTTTTTTGGTTCCGGTGAATTTGCGGCAATTATTTTAGAAGGTTTAATATTACTTGGATTAAATCTTGACATCTATACAGAAGAATCTAAACCGTCGGGGCGAGATCAAAAAATTAAATTAACGCCTGTGGCCGAAATTGCTAATAAGTTTAGAAAAGATTTTTTTGAGATAGAAGCAAGCCAAGTATCCTCAAAAGTAAATCGCGGAGGCGAGATGCACGGACAAGGGCGAGCCGAGCGCTTAGACCCGATTTCCTCGCTGGGGAAATCGAGGTCGGTACTTTTGACGGATACTGGCGAGCGGCCCTTTGACTTACTTATTTGTTCTGATTTCGGTCAAAAAATTCCTAAAAATATTTTAAATAAGGCTAAAATTACTGCCATAAATGTTCATCCGTCACTTTTACCCAAATACCTTGGCCCTACACCAATCCAAGCAGCAATTTTAAATGGCGATCAAACTACCGGGGTTTCTGTTATTAGAATGGTCGAAAAAATTGATGAAGGCCCAATTTATTCCCAAATTGAAACAGAAATATTAAAAAACGATATTTACCCGACTTTAAGAGACCGTTTAGCAACCCTGGGATTAAAATTAGTCATCCACACATTACCGAAATTAGTTCGTGACGAACTTGAACCTATGAATCAGGATCTTTCCAAGAAAATTATGACCCACAAATTTACTAAGACTGACGGCGAAATTGATTGGGCACAGAATATTAAAGATATTGATCGAAAAATTCGCGCCTTTTTCCCTTGGCCGGGGACATATACGTTCGTCGATAATAAAAGGTTAATTATTCACGAAGCCCATATAAAAGACAGCAAATTGGTTCTCGACATTATCCAATTAGAGGGTAAAAAACCTATTGAATTCAAACAATTTTTACAAGGTTTTAAAGGCCAAAAGCCAGAATGGTTTGCAAAAATTAAATTGTCTAATTAGTTCTCGTTTTACTTATATAATTTTCTATATTATAATATAGGGGCTGTTTTGAAGCACACAGGAGACCGCGATGGAAAAGACTACCTCAGCACTCTTGGGTGAGTATGTTTTTTATGGTGTTATGGTATTACTGATTATCAACACTGTAAATCTCGGAAGGGCTTGGCGAAACTTGCATGATATAATCCAACGCACAGCCACCTTGCACAACTTCGAGGCTATTGATCGCGAATCAGGAATCTCAATTATCGGCCTTGCCCATAAACTCTTCTTTATGTGCCCTTGCGGATTTCAGGTAGAACTCAAGGGTAGACGCCAGAAATGCCCAAAGTGTCGAAATCGTCTCGATTTCACCCCTGGTTTCAGGCATCTTGTCCGAAATATGGCCGCAGGGATTGGAACCCTCACGATACCAGAGATCGACCGGCTAATATCTAAGTCATAAGAGAACGAACTTTCCACAACCGCCCTAGGGCGGTTTTAAATTTGATTTTCTATATAAATTCACTATAATCAAATCAAATTACAGGAATATATTATGAATAACTCCGGATTTAATTTATTAACATTATTTACTTTCTTTTACGCAATATTTTGGGCGAGTACTTTAGAGTTCAACTCAAAATATCACCCATTTGACCCCGTTGGTTTTTTCTCAAAATTACCCGGAGCATACAAAATCAGGCGTCGCTTTTATGTCTCCGTAATATTTTTAGATCTCATTCCTGTGTCTTTTTTTGCATTAGTTTTTTATCTATACACACATTTTTTGAAAGTAGATAACTTGAATTGGTTGTATATTATTTTCACCGGAATTAGCGCTTTGTCGGTTTTCGGTTTTACCAGAATTTATCCCGCCATAGTCGCGAGCGACAAAACGCATAAATATTTCTATAACCGAAAACAACTTTCAAATCTACCCATCGCACGGACTAAAAATAGTTTTATTGCTTACTTAATCTCTAGCTTAATGTATCTTTTAATTCCATTTTTGACTATTTCAGCCATGTTCCTGTTGCAATGATAGTTTATATCTCGAGGTCGTTGACACTTTCTTAATATTTTAGTATAATTAAATTCTGAAGGGGTTATTTTTTAAGAGGAATATGATTGTAATTAGACTTCGCCGAACAGGCAAAAAAGGACAACCAAGTTACCGGATAGTGGTCGCGGATAACCGCGCCCCTATTTATGGTAAATATATTGAAATGCTCGGACATTATAATCCAGATACCAAAAAAATCGTCTTAGAGAGTGAAAAGGCCATTGAGTGGATGAAAAAAGGCGCCAAGCCAACAAATACAGTTTCAAAAATATTTATCAAACAAGGACTGAAACACAACTCAATTTTGATCAAAAAATATCGAGCAGTCTCTAAAAAAGAGTTGGAGGGACAAAAAGCCCAAGAAGAAAAAGAAAAATCCGAAGAAGCGGCTAAAAAAGAGGCTGCTAAAGAAGCCTTTGATCAACAAGTCGAGGCTGAAAAAGACGCGGCCCCCAAAGAAGACATCTTAAGCCAAATGGCTGAAGAGTCAATCCAAGAAACAAAAGAGGGAGAAGTTAAAATTGTAGAAGCGAAGAAACCGGCCGAGGATATTGAGGTAAAAACCAAAGCAAAAGAAGAAAAGCCGAAAGAAAATAAAAAAGAGTAAATTTTTGCAAATTTAATCTGGCAATGATAAGATAAGATCAGTAATCCAAACGCAGCAGCACGGTCGACTGCTCGATAGATTGAAAATATGTTATGGAGTAAATCATGGCTGAACCAGACAAAGAATTTGTTGACAATGTTGTCAAGGCGATTGTTGACCACCCGGACGATGTAAAGACCAAAAGATCAGTTGATGAAATGGGAGTTTTAATCGAACTTACTGTTCATCCTGAAGACATGGGTAAAATCATCGGTAAGGAAGGTCGTACCGCTAAGAGTATCCGCACCCTTCTCCGTGTCTTAGGCGCTAAAAACAATGCTCGCGTAAACCTCAAAATTGTTGAACCAGAAGGTGGACGTGAAGTTAAAGCACCTGCTGACAAAGAAGAAAAAGGGTCAAAAACACTTGAAGAAGGTAAGGCTACCGAAGTCGTGTAAGAACACCTAAATTTACTATTATCATCATAAGAATAAGGTAAATTTTTCTGCACTTACGCTTAAAAATAAATCTAAAACAAAATACAAAGGATCGCCACAATCTTTACCCCGGGCGTAGTCGAGGGGATAGTTGGCGATTCTT
>JAENIV010000015.1:0-4735 GCA_016844295.1 Candidatus Berkelbacteria bacterium | reverse complement strand
TAACTAGTCAGTATATTCTATGACTTACAATATTATTACAACCCAACCCCAAATTTTTACTTCGTTTTTACAAACCGGTCTTATTAGCCGCGGGTTGGATAAAAAAATTATTAAAATAAATATTATCAATCTTTATGATTATGGAATAGGAGTCCATAAAAAAATTGATGATACGCCTTACGGCGGCGGCGCAGGGATGGTTATTCGCGTTGATGTTTTAGATAAAGCCTTGTCTAAATTTAAGAGTACCAACCCAAGGTTAGACCGCCTCGGGCGGAAAAAGTCAAAAGTAAAAATTATTTTATTAACGCCGCAAGGTAAAATATTTACCCAAGAATCTGCGAAAAAATTAGCCAAAATGGATGAGATTGTTCTTATTTCCGGAAGGTTTGAAGGTTACGATGAGCGAATTCGCAATTTAGTCGATGAAGAAGTTTCAATAGGAGATTATGTTTTAACCTCTGGCGATCTTCCGGCGCTTGTGTTAATTGATGCAATTTCTCGCCAAATTCCTGGTTTTATTGATCGGAAAGAATCAATCGAAAAAGAATCTTTTGAAAAGAATCTCCTCGAGTTCCCCCAATATACCAGGCCGTACGAATATATAGGCAAAAAAACACCCTCGGTACTTTTATCCGGCCACCACGCTCAAATTGCCAGTTGGCGTAGAGTTCAATCGTTAAAAAAGACTGGTCAAAAGAGACCCGATATGAAAAAGTGAGTACACATGGCAATATTTGACAATCAACCAACCTTACCCTATAATATCATGGAAGGGGTGCGGCATTACAAGCCCCTCAATTAAAAGGAGAAAATATGCCGAACTTACATGAAATTATTGCCCAAATTCAGCGGGAATTGTACTGTCCGGTTTGCGGCAAGAATTATGAGATTGGTGAAATAAGATTACGTGGTTTATTTGATCATACATTAATAGTTCAAACCATGTGCGATAGTGGTCACGTAACCCTTTTTATGACTACCATAAAGAATGTAACCCGCGAAAAACACCCACTGAAAACTGATGATATTTTAGATTTACAAAAATCTTTAGAGAACTTTAACGGAGATTTTCAAACAATATGGAAACCCTAACGTTAGAAGCTAAACCAAGAAAAATCCTGGGTAAAAAAGTTAAAAACTTACGCGTAAATGAACAAATTCCCGCGGTTATTTATGGTAAAAATTTTAAAACTATTCCTATTATTTTAGACAAAAGAGAATTTACAAAGATCTCGCAGGAGGCAGGTGAATCGACATTAATTGATGTCCAAATTCCGAATGAAAAACCTATTAAAGCCCTTATACGTCAAATTCAAAAAGACCCTGTCTATGATCGACTCCTTCACGTTGACTTATATAAAGTTGACATGAGCGAAGAGATTCAGACAGAGGTTCCTTTGGAATTTGTCGGTATTTCTCCAGCAGTCAGCGATCTTGAAGGTAACCTAATTACAAATAAAACCGGTCTGAAAGTTGAGTGTTTACCAGATAAATTAGTCTCAAATATTATTGTGGACGTTGCGGTTCTAAAAACGTTTGATGATTTAATCAAAGTCAAAGATTTAAATATACCCGAAGGTATAAAGATCCTTGAGGAATCAGAAGATGTCATTGCTCAAGTAACGCCTCCAAGATCAGAAGAAGAATTGGAAGCCATGGATGAGGAAGTCAAATCGGCTGCTGAGACTGAAAAGGAACATATTGAATCCATCGAGGCTCAAAGTGCGTCCGAAAAGGCTAAAAAGGAAATACCAGAAGGCGAAGAATCGACAGAAGCGCCACCGACAGAAGTAAAACAACAAGAATAAGTATCAGAAAAGGTCCCAGGAGGGACCTTTTCTTTAAAATATGAGAGCAAAGGAGATGATGCCAAGGAGGAGTCCCCATGTATGCGGACGCTGGGAAAAAAGAAGAAACGCTCCAGGAGTTCTGCGCAGCAGTTTGGCAGAAAGTGGCTGAGCGCTTGAATGGTATGGGTCAAGAAGCCCTGCTTTCTGACCAGATGACTCGCATGAATGCGCTCTATTCTGCTTCGCACCTTTGGAGCGGCGAACACGACGAATGCAAACGCCGTGGCCTTGAGAACGCAGTACCGATCGGTAATGATGGAAACTCCACGCCGATACGTGACCGTGGAGATGCTGCAGCAATTGTGGTACAAGACGTCTTGAGGGAGGCGGCCAAGTATGAAACCGCCGAAACTGCTGAAGATTAGATCACGACAGCCGAACATGTCCTGAGTGCGGCTGAAAGCACTCAGGACCTTCTTTATCTAACATGATATAATAATTCAGATGAAATATTTTATTTTTACTCTTGGTTGTCAAATGAATACGAGCGATTCTGAAAGAATCGCCACTATTTTAAATCAAAAAGGTTATTGTTCAAGTAATGAGAAAAGTGCTGATTTAATAGTTATTAACGCGTGTTCAGTCCGTCAAAAAGCCGTTGATAGGATTTGGGGTGGAATTAAAAAATGGCAGACGCAACACAAAAAAATAATTCTAACCGGTTGTGTTTTAAAGGGTTTTGTATACTGATTTTCACGATAATTATTTTTTCGAAATTACCCCAGAATTATCGTCAGATACTTCATTTATTCCGATTATGAGCGGCTGTGATAATTTTTGTTCGTATTGCGCTGTGCCCTATACACGCGGTCGCGAAAAATCTAGACCAGTTAGTAAAATTATAGCAGAAGTAAAAATTGCTCTTAAAAAAAGACGGAAAAAAATATTGTTACTTGGTCAAAACGTAAATAGTTATAAATATGGATTTGCGAAGTTATTAAAAAAAATTGATAATATTCCTGGAGATTTTGAATTCAACTTTATATCTTCCAACCCTCACGATATGACCGATGAAATCGTCTCGACTTTTAGTAAACTTAAGAAATGGCCGCGCGAACTTCATCTGGCAATGCAGTCCGGAAACGATGAGATATTAAAAAGAATGAACAGGAAATATACTTCTGGACAATTTTTAAAATTAGTACAGGCTCTTAAATCGTATATTCCAGACCTTATGATTACGACAGATATAATTGTCGGATTTCCAGGGGAAACAAAAAAACAATTTGAAGATACCGTAAAAATTTGTAAAAAAATTGGCTTTTCTAAAGCCTACGTGTCCCAATACTCTCCCCGGCCTGGCACAGTAGCAGCGAAACTTAAAGATGATATTCCAGCCGATGAGAAAAAAAAACGCTGGAAAATACTCAACAATTTGATTAATCAGTAGATACAAAGCCGGCTTGCCCCGTAAATAATGCACTGTGATAAAATAGGACGAAGTCCGTTTCACAGTAAAGAAATTTATGGGGTGGGAAATTCTTGATAGGCTGATCAACCATAAAAAATAAAATATTGTTAATAATGTCCGATTTTTGAGATCTATTATATTTCTTCGTCGTCTGAAGCTGATGTATCCTCACCTGAAAAAGCACCTTTTTTCTTTCGCCAGTCCCAAATATAAATTGCCACAATGGTTAATACCGCTGCTATCCCGATAAGCAGAATAATAAAAACTGTTCTCGACATTGCCTGGCCCGCAATCACGATTTCACCTATTCCAGTTGGGGTCGGAGAAACTTCAGGAGTTGGGGATAAAGGTATTATAGATCCCGTCATTGTTGGAATTGGAGTTTGAGATTGAGGCGTTACAAAAGCAATTGGCTCTGGTGTGGTAACAGGACCGTTGATTGGCGGCGTTGGCTCAATTGTTGGTTCAGCGGTTGGTACAGCGGTTGGAGGAGGTGTTGGTGCAATATTACAATCGGCGCTAGAAACACACTGGTTTGATCCAGCCCCGCTGACTTGTATACATACTTTCTTCGTCGGTTCACAAATATAGTGGTGCTCTGAAGAAGTCTGACAATCTGCATTAGTCGCGCATTGATTAGCGCCTGCGCCTGCAACGGTTTCGCAGGTTTGATTTGAAGTATTACATATACTATGAGACTGTTGGGGCTGACAATCCGAATAGTATTACATTCCTTATGCCTGGGAGTCTCAGCACCTGTAACTGTATAATTTCCATCCGGCGCGCTGACTAATAAATCAACGCCCGTTCCCCCGTGTTCTGAGATATTCGAATCTGTTGTATACCCTGGCGTAGCATCAAAGTGAAGTGTCGTTGTTGTTGCGGGTGCTAAGGCTTTAAAGGTTATAGTTGCAAAAACATCATTACCCGGACTTGAAACATAGCCCGGGAGATCTTGACCTACATTTACGATACCGGATATCGAGATTTCACCTGAAGAAGTATTGACGGAATTTGCCGGCCACATGGGAAAAATTGATCCCTTTTGGATTTGTACCCCTACACTGGTAGTGTCTGCATCTTGGACCTCTAAAACCGCCGGGTCATAATGTAAGTGGAAAACGTCCACACCGTCCGCCTCAAGACCAGCAGTATCAACAATAATATTTACATTAAATGTCTGGTCGACGGCCACGGTTTGAGAACCCGGTGAAAGTGTCAAAGATGGCCCAGCAACTTCTGCCGAGGGTTTAATTTTACCGGTTTTTGCTAAATAGACGATTAAACCGATAAAAATTACTAAAACTCCCGCAAGGGCAATTAATAAGAATTTGTTTTTCATACTTCTCCTTTATGTTCCTGAAACAAACCAGTTGGAATTCAAAATGGCAAAGTCGATGGTATTAACGACTCCGTCTTCGTTAATGTCGGCCGCAATGTCGGTTAAATTCCACTTTGCCGTTAAACTTGA
>JAENIV010000014.1 GCA_016844295.1 Candidatus Berkelbacteria bacterium | reverse complement strand
TTGGCTCTTGTGCCGGCTTTTGGGAGCAAGTAAAATCGGTCGTTACGCTGTGTATGGGGTATTGATTTTACTGTTGGGGATAATTAGTTTTACATCACTCAAAATGCCTCTGGTCAACTTCGTCGACTTGGCGGTGTTTTCGCCTAAAAATCCGTTTTTTTATACTAATTTTGTTTTAATATTAATTATAACCACGGTAATTTCTTCAGTTTCTTATTGTTGGCTTAAGTTTACCAACAAAGATCTGCCTGATTTGGAAATTACCCAGCCAAATCTTTTTGCGGCAATAATCTTGTTTATTATTTTCGTCCTTGTATTACCATATGGGCAAAATACCACCAAACAACTTGCCTCTAACCAGAATGGAGGAATTTTTGAGGCCAGATATTGGGAAAATATCGGTGATATCCAACGAATTGGCGGCCGAAAGACGATTGATTTTGTCTCAACGTTAAGATCAAATAACGTTTTTATCACCTCCAATGTTACGGTGGCTCAAAATGTTTTGTTATACACGCCGTCTTACGCGGCGGAATATCCTTTCGGGATTAGCGAGTTTACCACCTCGGTGAAACTTTATGATCCAAATATAAGTTTAGACGAGAGAATCACAATTTTGAAAACAGGGGATATTAACTATATCATTACTCTGAGACCATATGAAACTGATTTATTTGCTAATGAAACAACGGTTTTTAAAAAGGTTTTTGCCAACGATTACACTTACAAAATTCAATCTCAAAATACCGCCTACGACAAGCAGGGAGAATTTACGGTTTTCGAATTTCTACCGTGATTCCGTTAGACTTGAGTAAAAATTATCAAGGCAATCAAGATAACTAAGAGGACTCCAATAAAAATATAGTAAACTAAATATTTATTATATGGCTGTTTTTTTTCTGGAACTATGTCAATTTTCCCTTCAACTTGTTTTTTATCAACATAACTTTTACCGTCTTTATCAAAGCGGGTGAGTTTGCCGGTTTTAATATAGCGCTGAATGGTATGTAGGTTCGTGCCAATTAGTTATCCGCACTTGACAAACATTGTCATATTGTATTAAATAAAGACAGTTTGAATCAAATTTAATTAAATAGCGATTATTGTATCATATTGAGGTATTATAAATCGTTTTTAGCAAAATAGTGTTATTTTGTGAGACATTTGTGTATAAAAACAGATAATATGAATCAAAGAATTTATACAATTGAAGAAATAGCTGAAATCCTCAAGGTCCACCGGACTTATGTTGCCTCTTTAATTGCTGAGGATAAATTAAGCGCCCTTAAAATTGGGCGCTTTTATCGTATAAAGCAGGAGTATTTGGAAGAGTTAATCGGCGGCAAACTTGTCGCCCTTCTGTCGCTTGACGATGTCGCGGAAACCTTAAAGATCCACCGAACTTATGTCGCGAGATTGATAAAACAAAAGAAATTGAAAGCCGTCAGGATCGGCAAATTCTACCGCATCCGCGAAGACGAATTTAACGCTTTCTTGAAAGAAAGTGAAGTTTAATATGACAAAAAATACGAAGCACGAAATCCGAAGCACGAAACAAATCCAAATATTTAAAAAAGGAAATGTTTTAAACATTAGAATTTGGAATTTAGATATTGTTTCGAATTTCGATATTCGAATTTCGAATTTTATCAAGATGTCCAAATATAAACCACAATTTAAGACTATCGCCAGAAAGGCTTACAACGCCATCTACTGGTTGTTGCTTTTCAATATGATCGCTCTCGGTTGGCCGGGAAGGGCTTTGGCTATCTCGGTAACGGGCGATGGCGACGCATTTTACGGATATGGCGCTAACACCGCGCCGAAACGTTCTTATTACACTAATTCCACCAACACTTTCGCCGCCTCGGCCGATGCCGCTACCGCCAACGCGACAATCAACTGGTCATTAATTAAGGCCTCCCCGACTCAAGATCTGCTCATCGGCGGGGTGCTTTCGACCAACGCCACCAACAATCTGACCATTATGACATCTGACGGAAGCAATACCAACTGGACTGTTGCTTGGCAAGTTACCACCACCAATACAACTTACCGAGGATTCGATATTGCCTTCGAAGATTCCACGGGAGACGCGATGGTGGTTTATTCAGACGCCACGGCCACTCCTAAATACCGCGCCTATACTGCTTCGACTCAAACTTGGGATGGGAGCTCCTCTTCAATTACCGTTGCCCGCACTAGCGGCGATGTCGTGCGCTGGGTTAAATTAGCGACAAATCCCGGCACCGATACCATCGGTTTTGCTTATTCCACCAGTTCCGCCACCGGCAACAATGTTAACGCTTTAGTTTGGAGCGGCTCCGCGTGGGGTAATGAGCCGGGCGCGGGCAATGCTTTCGGTTTGGTTGTTGATGCCGTAAGAGACGGTTTCGACCTTTCATATGAGACAAGTTCTAACGATTTAATCGTCATATGGACAAGAATTTATGATGCAGTCAATAACACTACCTATAACCCATATTATGCCGAATTGTCGGGAGGAACATGGTCAGGCCCCGCCCGAGTATCTGCGACTTCGGTGGGGGTCAATCAAGCACATATTCGTTTAGTCGGCGACCCGGCCACCTCTTCTAATTGTATTGTCGGCGCTTCTTTAGACAATACCGCGACAACTCCCGATTTACACCTGTATAGGTGGAGCGGTTCTGGTTGGACAGTGGAGGCGGATGAAGACACTTCGACTTTGTCTTATAACAGCCCCCATATGGATTTGGCTTACGCCGGTACCACCGGCCAGGCGGTCTTGCTTTACGCCGATGTTAATACTGGAGTAACTATGACCATTCGCTATTCCAACGCCTGCGGCGCTTGGACAGTTGCTTCCGGAGGAACTTCACCAACGGCCGGCGCGGCCACGAGATATATAAAAGCTTATTCCGACCCTTCCTCGTCGAACATTCTTTTTCTCGGGTTGGAAAATACCGCCGCCGGCGATTTGACCGCTTATAAATATACCTACGCCGCCAGTCCGACTTTAGCGGCTATCGCTGAAACAACCGGT
The DNA here is from genome assembly GCA_016844295.1 of Candidatus Berkelbacteria bacterium. Taxonomy (GTDB): domain Bacteria; phylum Patescibacteriota; class UBA1384; order UBA12157; family JAENIV01; genus JAENIV01. The sequence continues at coordinate 12,825 of JAENIV010000014.1, read as the reverse complement.
TCTCCGATCACCACCGATACTTCCACGGTTATCACTGAGCCTTTCGGTTTCGCCTATGAACGATTAAATCTGGTGCCGACTTTGACAGAACTGCTTTTTACAATTTTAATCGGTTGCGTGGTTTTTCTGGGAATAAAAACCGGGGTCATTAAATGGAAAAAATCCGAGCCGTCACCGGGAAAACCAGATCAAATTGATCCGAAAGATATTCAGAGTCCGCCAAATGACAAAATTGACAGTACAAATAGCCATCAAAATAAGGGTATGACTTATCAGAGTGGAATCCAAACGCGCCACCTGACAATGCCAAACCAAAGGTCGATTGATGGAATAACAAGAAATAACCAAGATAAATTAACCTAATTTCGGAAAATTCGAAGCACGAAGCACGAAATACGAAACAAATTCAAATGACCAAAATTCAAAATACAAAACAATACGATTTAGAAGACAGAACCCTTAGGTTTGCTGCAAATGTGAGGCAATTTATCAAACAACTTCCCAAGAATATAGCCAATTTCGAAGATGCTAAACAGGTTGTCAGATCATCTGGTTCAATTGGCGCTAACTATATCGAAGCGAATGAAGCTTTAAGCAAAAAGGATTTTTGTATGAGAATAAAAATCTCCCGTAAAGAAGCGAAAGAAAGTAAGTATTGGTTAAGTTTGCTGGATGTCGCTGGAAATAAAGAGTTGGATCTTATGAGAAAAGAGTTATTTGGAGAAGCCAACGAATTGATGATGATTTTCAGCGCCATTATGAGGAAATCGCAATGATGTTTAGATTTTTCGAAAATTTGCCTTTAGGCATGCGTTTAAATATTGTTTCGAATTTCGATATTCGAATTTCGGATTTTAACATTTAGGTTAATTAGGTCAATTAGAATAATTAGAAATTTAAACATAAACCCATGGATTCACGACTACTTGCCACAATTATAATCTTTCCGATCTGGCTGACACTTGTTCTGGTGTTTCGCCGACATCGCCAGTGGCTTTTCTATTACTTAATTGCCGCTTTCGGGTTTACCATTCAACTGGTATTCTTGGCCGAGCATTTCGGGCTTGATCAGACTGCGATTCTGGAATCGAGCATTATTTTCAGCCTCTTAATATTTTACCCCTTGTTTAGCCTGCGTCAGCGAATTTTACGGGTTATCTTCGGTCTGGTGGTAACTTATGTCATCAACATTTTGCGCTTGATGATTATTGTGTTGATGGCTTATAAGTTTGGACCCGACTACATTTTCATTGCTCACGCAGGAGTAGCAAGAATTTTCTTCTTTATATGTGAGCTTTTACTTTATTGGTTTTTGATGACTAAGCCGTCTGCTAAATCCGTTGGCGATAGCATTAATGACAATAGTCCGATATCTCAAACGGCCCGGTCGGGACATTCTTTGAGGTGGCGGAATACCTATGCGCAAGGATTTATTATCTTAATGGTTTTGGGATTGTCATTGGCGAGTTTCCAGTTATCCAATGACTGGCAAAAAACCTTTGTTAAATCTGATCAGCCAAGGAGGCCGATTATTTATCAGGATGAAACCGATCTAACAAAGCAAACACAATCCAAGGACAATCAAATTTTAGGTGAGCAAAGTCAGGTAATTCATTCAGCCGCCTTAAAAAATATCCAACCAAACCAGGAAATTACTTACGATCTGACAATGGATAATTTCGGATTAATCAATATTGTTATGTCTGAGGCAAATGCGCCATTCAGGATTGATGTATATATAAACAACGAATTTACCAATAACACAATCGTTAAGGGGCACAACATTACCATTGATCGCAGGCTATTCGAAAAAGGATTCGAAGTTAACCAACAAGACCTTGTTCGCTTAAAGATTCAAAACTTAGGCAATCAGAACGCCAATTACTTAATAAAATTTGAGGAGTATAAATGAATAACAATTTATTTATGATAGCCGTATTCTGGGGGGTTTGGATCATTATTCCGGTGCTTTTCGACGGGATACTAACTTTTATTTACATGCTCACGATTGTTTTTCACGAAAAGTATCATACGATTGTCAAACGCGATATCGCCAGTAAGTTAAAACTATATCCGGAGACTCTGCCCAAAGTTTCCGTCATCATTCCAACCTACAATGAGGAGGAAAATATCAACGAATGCTTAGATTACTTAAAGATTCAGAATTATCCGCAAGAAAAAATGGAAATAATCGTCGTTGACAATGGTTCGACCGACGAGACCAGTAATATTGTCAAAAAACACATGAAAGAGATTTGGCAGTTAAAACAAGGGAATGGGAATGTAGTTAATGGCCATACTTACGAGTTTGGCAGCTTCGCCGGACTTTTAAGATTGGTGGTTCGTTACGAAAAAGGCAAGGCCAAGGCTCTCAACGCCGGCATTCGTCTGGCGCAAGGCGAGATTATTATTAATATTGACTGCCGGTCATTTTTGGCCCCGGATGCCATTTACAATATGGTCAGGAAATTTGTCACTCAACCAGAATACGGCGCCGTTACCGGCAACGTTGAAATTGGCTGGCGGTTAATTTATGAGCGCGGCTTGCAAGGCAACTATCTTCTGGACCAGAACGGTCATTATAAACCAAGGGAATTATCCCGCAAGGAAAAATTTCTTGCAAAATCGCAGTTTATGGAATACTTAACTTCGTTTAGATTGGGCCGCCAGTTTCAAGACATCACCGGGTCGATGTTCACTTTTTCCGGTGCTTTTTCAGCCTTCCGAAGGGAGGTAATTCTTCATTCGTCGATGTATCAATCTCGAACCGTTGCCGAAGACACTGATTTAACTCTTAATCTCCAGGGACAAAATGTCCGCTTAGGGTTTGCCACCGACGCCAAGGCTTATCTTAAACCTGTTTTATCTTTTGAAAGGTTCTACGCTCAAAGGATTCGTTGGCACAGGGGACAGATTGAAGTCATTGGTTTGCACTTAGGTTGGTACGGCAATCTTCGCAAAGGCTTTTGGCGCAATCTCTGGCTTAGTACGCTCTTGATGATTGACCATACTTTTGGTTTTCCCCGGATTATCTGGCTTTTTCTTTTGCCTCTTTTCTTTCTCTTCGGTTACTCGACAACTTTAATTATTGAGGCAATCTTTCTAATGTACGCTTTTTATGTTTTGATAGATTTTTTGAATGCCGGCTATTGTTACCAGGTTGTTGACAAAGAAGCGAGGAAACACATCAAAAACAGCATCCAATATTGTTTCGTAACACCCTTCTTTCGGCTTTTAACCTTTTATTTTCGCTTTGCTGGTTATTTAGATACACTCAAAGAACCGCAGGCCTGGACAACCCCGATTAATCCGGTGAGGTCGGTTAAAGGAAGTTATCAGAAAACGATTAATTTCGGTCTGAAGGTTTGGCGATTTGTCAGTGGCCAGAAGTCCTCGCCCGCGGTTTATTACGATGAGAAAATCGCCGAACTAGACAACTTTGGTTTAGAAAATGCGAAAATTCAAGTTAGCCCACAAGTTTCGAATGGAGAAATTGACTTTAAACAAAAAAAAATGGACGGGGTTTTTAATGAGCAGAAAATTAAGGAAAGAGGATAGATGGAAAAACCACCCAAAAGAATCGAAGCGATCTTGGCGACCATCATTGCCCTGGTAATTTTAATCGTTTTTGTGACTTTTATTTTTCGAAATGTTCTTTTTACCCCTGGCCCGTCCATTGGCATTGACACTCTTTCTTTCACTCATACGGCAAAATTCATCGCTGATTATTGGCAGCAATATCATAAAATAGCTTTAATTGATCCCCATTGGTATAACAATTTTGAAATAAAATACGCTCCTCCCTTGATTCACCCTTTCATCATCGTAATTTATTGGCTGACTCATAATATTGATTATGCCGGCACGCTGGTCTTTTGTCTGATCGCCCTGCTAAGCGCGTTAGTAATGTTTTTTGTTTTAAGAAAAAAATTCAATCTTTTTACAACACTTCTGGGTTCTATAATGTGGGCTCTCGCTCCAGTGGTATTCACTGAAGCTCGAACAAAAGCCTTGGCTCTAGTTTTTTTACCGCTCGCCTTTTATTGCACCAATCAACTTTTAGAAAAGGGAAGGTATTCTCGTCTGTTGATTTTAGCATTTTTACTTGGTCTCTCACTCTTAGCCCATCCAATGGTAGGTTTAGTAATTATGGCCGCGATGGTACTCTATGGTTTTCTTTATGTCCTTTTTTCTTCAAAAATATCCGGCATCCATTTTTTAATGTTATTAGCGGCTCAAATATTCGCGCTGGCTTTAGTCTCATTTTACCTTCTTCCTTTTGTCTTAGAATACGGCAAAGTGTCCGCGATGAGCGGAGAAACACTTAGACAAACTTCATTTTTTTCAGTTTATTATCTTTTAAAAAACATCATACCGGTTATTTATATTTTAGTTAGTTTTTATGCTGTTATTCAAAATCGTCAGGCTCAAAAAACAGCTCTTTTTATACTCTCTTTGCTGGCATTCTATCTTAGTTTAGGAGTTAATGCTCCCATCCCTATCGTCATTTCCTTTATTCGTCCATCACTCTGGATTTATGTGGCGACTTTTGGTTTTATTTATTTAACGGCCAGCGCCATTGATTTTAAAAAAACCGCCGGTTTCAAAATCATTAGTGTAAAGATTGCGGCGGCGCTGGTAATTTTAATTCTGGGACTTTACCAATCTGACAAGATCTATCATTTTACTCAACTTTCAAGTCCACAACAGGCTTCTTTCGAACAAGAATTATTAAATAAATTTAACCTGAATGATGGACGGGTTATGCCTGTACACGCCACCTTCGGAATCACTTTGCTTTGGCCCGAATTAGCCGAGGCAACCGGTTTTTCCTCTAATGATGGTTTGTATTTTGCTCTGGCTAGAACAGGTCCTAATATCGCTTGGATTTTTGATGATATTGAATATGACTTTGGCAACCAAGCCATCAACGCTATCAAGTATCAAAATGTTCGCTATGTTTTGATGCGCGCTGAATTCCAGGCAGATAAAGAACTTTACCAAAAAGATCCCCAGGCCTTCTCGCCGCTTCGCCAAAAAAGAATTGGCTATGCCCTAGATTTCCTTAAAAAACTGGAAGAAGACAACTTTAAGATAGTTTATCAGGGGAAAGATTATATCCTATATTATAAAGATGAATCATCGCAATTCATCATCCCGATTAAAGAAAAAACCTTAATTATTGGCAATTATGCCAATACCGCCGCCGCGGTTCTGTCAGACAAAAATTTAATGGCCATTCAAGGCAATTCAACTTTCATTGATGACTACGATCTTGATTTTTTAAAACATTTTGATAGTTTGGTCCTTTACGGTTTTGGCTATCATAACAAAAAAAAGGCCGAAGCTTTAATTAAGGAATATGCTAAAGGCGGCGGGAAAGTAACGATTGATTTTCAGGGAATCGAAAAAGGTAAGTTAGAAGACCTTCCCTATTTTTTAGGAGTAACGGGAATCCCCAAAAAAATAACCAATGACCTTTCTTTGAAAAAAAGCAATGATAGTGCGGGTAACATTCCGACAAAAATTGAAATACCAATGGAAATTCAAGATTTAACTGGTTTTGGGACCTATGCTGAAAAACCATTTAAAGAATGGGGATTTATGAGTTATATGGGTTTGGATGGATCTGTTCTGAAAATGAATGAAAATAACGAAGAAACTGACATTGTGGGTTATAAAGAAATCGAGGGCCCCGAAGGGACAAGCAGTAAGGTCTGGTTTATAGGCGGTAATCTTTATTATCATGCCTTTCTTACCCATAACGACCAAGAAATTGAATTTATTAAAGAACTTGTACATAATACCGATGTTAGTCCTAAACAAAATTCTCCAACAATTACCTTTTCTAATCAGACATTGGAACCGGAATCTAAAAAATTCTCCTATATGGCCGAAGAATCAACTCCTGTTTTAATTTCCTTTACTTATTCACCCTATTGGAAGGCCTATTTAGATGGTCAAGAAATCAAAATTTATCGGGTTGAAAATCTGATGGCTCTCGATTTGCCTAAAGGGGCTCATCAAATAGAAATGAATTATAAACTTGGAAATTCACCGATTCAAAAATATAGCAGCTGGTTAAATGTCTTTATTATTATTGTTCTGTCAATACCGCTAATAATCAGACGAATCATTAAACCAAGAAAGGATTCATAATGTTGAAAAGAAAAAAAAAGGACTCTTATTATTTAGAAAGTTCTCTAATACCGACTAAGACAAAATTTCTGCATGAGGCACAAGCCTCATCAGCGCGCTACAAATTAGCCACTCAATATGCCCAAGATAAGGTTATTTTAGATATCGGCTGTGGCGCTGGCTATGGATCTTACAAACTTATTCGCGCCGGCGCTAAAAAGGTCTACGGTGTTGACATCATTGCTAATTCAATTGAATACTGCCAAACCCATCACTTTAATCCCGGCCTTTTCTTCAAACAAGGAGATATTACTCGCTTAGATTTTGACGATAATTTTTTCGATCAAATCTGCGCGTTTGAGGTTATTGAACATATCAAGAATTACGAGAAAGCAGTCAGCGAACTTCGTCGAGTCCTAAAACCAGGCGGTCTGCTGATTATCTCCACCCCTAATAAAGCCATCTATTCCCCTGACACCAAAAAACCTTTTCACCCCTTTCACTATCACGAGTGGTTTCTCAATGATTTCAAAAAAATATTGACGGGCTTTAAAATCCAAAAAATATTAGGTCAATATTTTAAAGGTTCCGAAAGATTGTTATATCCCAAATGGAGTCCGAAAAGATTCGTCAGAATCCTATACGCCAATCTACCTTCGATCGTAAAAAAGCTAATTTACCATGGGTATTTAAAAATTTACTTTTACCTTTATAAAAAAGGCCTATATCATCCTAAAGAGATAAAACCATCTGATATTTATTTTTCCGAAGATTTATCTAAAACTGGAGCTTTCGTAGCAATTTGCCAGAAATTATCAAAAAGGGGCTGAACGATGTCTAACTATTTTCTATCGAAACAATTTTTCAAATATATCTTAGTCGGCTTCTTAGGAACCGGTTTAGATTTTTTATTGCTTTATGGTTTGGTTGAATATCTGCATCTTTTCTATCTTGTCGCAGCTGTTACTTCCATTACAATTGTGCTTTGGATCAGTTTTAGTATCAATAAATACTGGACTTTTAGAGACGGAAGAAAAAAATATCTGGGCCAATTTTTTAAATATGTTTCAACTCATGCACTTGGAAATGGAATTAATTTAATAATCTTGTTTTTTTTGGTAAAAGTATTCGGTTTTTGGTATATTCTAGCTAAAATTTTTGCCACCGCCGTTTCGGCCATATTTAATTTTTTTATCACAAAAAAATGGGTTTTTAGCCAGAAAACGCAAGAGGTTGAAAAAATTAAAATTTAATGACAATATAAATATATAAATTACCTATAAGGAGGGACATTTGAAAGTTGCTATCGTTAACCCGCCAGCTATAAATGGTGAAAAATTTGTTCGCGAGGGTCGTTGCGAACAAAGAGCATCGTCGTTTCAATATTTGATGGTTCCAATTTCACTGCCGTCGATTGCCGGACTTTTACGAGATAAGGGTTTTGAAGTTAAAGTTATAGACTGTATGGCTGAGGAATTTGACAGTGCCACCACTCTTAATGAAATCAAGAAATTTAAACCAAGACTAGCAATTATTAATTTTTCCACCGCAACATTTGTGGCCGACAAAGATTTTACTATAGAACTTAAAAAGTCTTTACCAAAAACCCATTTATCCGGAATAGGAGTACACGTATCTTCGCTTCCAGAAGAAACTTTGATAGAAACCGCTTTAGACTCAATTATTCGCAATGAGCCGGAAATGACAGCCTTAGAACTTGCCCAAACGCTTAAAGGTAAAGAAAAGTTTGGGAAAATTAAAGGTATTTCTTACCGAGGCAATCCGACTTTTGTTAATAATCCATCCAGGCCTTTTATCGAGAATCTTGATTTATTGCCATTTCCTGCACGTGATTTACTAAAAAATGACAAATATAAAATGCCTATTTATAACCGGCCGTATACTTTGGTAATAACTGCTCGCGGATGTCCGAATAATTGCAGTTTTTGTACGGCCAATATTTATTACGGCACAAAAATCAGAATGAGATCGGCAAACAATGTTCTCGATGAAGTTGAAGAGATTCTTAAAGTTCATAAAATTAAGGATATTACTTTTTGGGCGGATACTTTCACATTTGATAGAAAGTATGTTTTGGATATTTGCGCAGGCATTAAAGAGAGAAATTTAAAATTCCGTTGGATGTGTAACGCGCGAGTAGATCGAGTAGATTTGGTATTACTGAAAATAATGCAAAAATCCGGCTGCCAAATTATTTCATATGGAGTAGAGTCAGGGGACCAGAAAATTTTAAATCATATAGGGAAAAATATTACCTTAAAAAAAATTAAACACGCTTTCGAATTGACCCGTAAAGCAAAAATTGAAAGTGCGGCCCATATTATCTTTGGCTTACCAGGCGAGACTGAAGATACAATTAAGCAGACTATCAAATTTGTTAAAGAAATAAATCCGGATTACATTCAGTTTTATTCTGCCATACCTTTCCCGGGAACACGATTTTATGACGAGGCTAGTAAAAAGGGCTGGATTACATCTAAAAACTGGGAGGATTATGAGTTGGGTAAAAATATTATTTCAACTCCTGAACTTTCTAAAGAAGCCCTAGGGATGTGGCGCAGGCGGGCTTATTTATCCTTTTATTTAAGACCAATATACATTTGGGGGCGCCTGAAAAAATTTGTCAAAAAACCTCGTGATTTTTTCCCATTCGTGAAACAAGCGATAAGTTTTATCTTTGATTGGGTAGAGAAGTAATTAGGTTAAATTTTCGTCTAATATTTGATAAAATTTTTGATCTGAAAACTTTTCCGTTGCCAGTCGTCGGGCATTTTTTGAGTACTCTTGGACAAGTTTAGGGTTCTGATAAAGTTTTAAAATCGTTTCTGAAAGCATTTTTGAATCTCCAGGGGAGACGACTTGGCCGACTTTATTGGTTTCAATCAATTCTTTTAAAGTTTTACCTGCACAAGCGACAATCGGCCGACCGCAGCCTAAATATTCGCTTGTTTTCGTCGGCAAAGCATTGTCCGAAAAGAATTTATTGGTTGAAAGAGAAATTAAGCCTACATTGGCAGCGTTCATATACTCAATGATTTTTTCCGTCGGCTGACCGTCAATAAATCTAACATTAGTCAGTTTAAGTTTTTTAGCCCTCGCGATTAAATTATCCTTATCTTCGCCCTCGCCAATTAGTAAAAATTTTATTTTTGGATATTTTTTTAAAGTTTCAGCTGCCTGTAAAACTGTTCCTAAGTTTTGAACCTGGGTTAAAGACCCGACATAGACAATGGCAAAATCATCAATATCAATATTTAATTTCACTCGGGAAACTTTGATTGGTTTAAATACGTCAATATCTACCGTGTTTACGAGGGTAACAACCTTATTAGACGGGATGTGCATATTAATTATTGTTTTTTTAATTTCTTCGGTAGCGGTAAATATTTTATTAGATTTGCGGTAGAAATATTTTTCCAAAGTTTTAAGCGACCATCTAATAAAAGGATTAACTTTATAACCCAGTTCAAAAGCCGAATCAGGCCAAAGATCACGGACATCAAAAATAAATTTACCCTTTCCAACCTTGGCCGCTAAAATACCCGCCAAAACGGATAAAAATGAGGGTGAAGAAACAATTACTAAATCGTATTGTTCCATGGCTGAAACTCCGATTGCGGCCGCGAGACAAAAAACAATGTGGTTAAGACTTCGTTTTATAAACCCTTTATTAGCGGTGGGGAGGTCCCAAATACGGATAATCCTGACATTGTTTTCAAATTGTGTATCCCAAAGTTTACCTTGATATTCTTTGGGCAAAATACCCGTTGGGTATGATGGGAGACTCGTTAGGACTGTAACTTGGTATTTTTTAGATAAGTGCTCGGCAATGCGAGCCATTCTTTTTACCGGAGATTTTACTGGCTTATACCAATGTGAAATTAATAATACTCTCATAGGAAATTATTTAAAGGAAATTTGAAATTAGTATGGAAATTAGAAAATTGTTTTCTATTCTCCGATTTCTATACCAATTTCCGTTTTCTTTGAACCGTTTTCTGTTTTCTAATATTCTTCAGCGCCAAAGCCCTTACCAACCTTGTTATTTCTTTTTCTTGTTCGTTGGATTTGACATAAAGTCGGTATGAAGCATAGAACAAGGCCACAATACCTAAGAAAAACATCGCGTCATTGCCGCGTTCCATTCCTAGCATTTTCGCCAAAAAGTTAGTTTTGCCAGGGACAAAAACCAAAACAATCATTAAGGCCCAAAGCAAGGACCAAAAAAACAATTCTTTTAAATTAAGATCTTTGGTATAAAAACGAATTACCGCCCGCGACCAGGCAAAAACGGCGAATAAAGTAAAAATGATTTTTATTAAGGCTAGACCGCCTAAGAAATTTAAAAAACTCATAATTTGAATTCTTTTCCACTCATTTTTACACACTAATCGTCTCGAATGATTGGTGTTTATTTGTGTATAAAATTCGTGGAATGTTTGACATTATTTCTTATTTAGTAAAAAACCTCCGGTAAATTAATTTGGAAATAATTCCAATACCATGTTTAAATTGGCCTTTTCCTACCCCTTTGGTCAGTGAGTAATCAGTATAAATGCTTTTGATCGGGACTTCAACTAATTTAAGTTCCTTACGGCCGATTTCGAAAAAAAATTCGCTGGATACTTCCATTTTATTGGAATGAATATCAATATTTTTAATGGCTTTTTTAGAAAAGGCTCGAAGCCCCGATTGAGAATCGGTTGACCATACCCAATAAAAAAGCGCCGTAATAATGTTTAATCCCCAAATTCCCACGATTCTAAACCACGGCATGCCTTTGGGATTTTTTAGCCTTGAGCCAATAACAACGTCGGCCCTTCCGTGGATAATAGGCCGTAGTACAGGCCAAATATCCTCGCTGTTGTGTTGGCCATCGGCATCGAATGTTAAGACCGCATCGAAATTATTGCGTCTGGCGTACTCAAAACCTGTCCCCAAAGCACCGCCTAAGCCGCGGTTAAGATCATGCTCAATTAAAGTGGCGCCAGACTTTAAAGCAATACTGGCGGTTTCGTCGCGCGAACCGTCGGAAATAACTATTATTTCGGTTTTAGAAATTTTAGGAAATCTTTTGGGAATTGATTCTAAAACTTCTCCTAAGGTTTTTTCTTCGTTGTATGCAGGAATAATTATGGCAACTTTCAAAACGCTCCATTCTATCGCTTAACTACGAAATACAAAAATACGAAAAGATAAAAATCTGTATTCAGATGTGTTTTTACCATACAGCAGGTTTGGGATTTTTTGCAAGCCCCCACACCTAAATCTCAATAGATAGGTTATATCAGAATAAAATAATATATTAAAAGTAAAGTTTACAATCTTAATCTACGGTTTAGGTGTGAGGGCAAGGATCTCTTTTATTTTGCCCCTGAATCTGATAAAATCTGGGTGTGGAAGGGTCGCATAGTGGGACTAGTGCGCCTGTCTTGCTTGCCCCGACGAAAGACGCACTGTAATCACAGAATGAAATTCGTTTTACAGTAAGTCTGAAGTGGGGAAAATAACTCCGATGAAATCGGAGAAAATGTAGGGTGGGATGGCAGAGTGGACGATTGCGCCTGTCTTGAAAACAGGTATCGTTGCAAGACGATCGGAGGTTCGAATCCTCCTCCCACCGCCATTTAGGAGGACTTATCAGAAAGTGGTTTGTTTATATCTTGCAGTGTGCCGATGGCACGTACTACACTGGGATCACTAAGAATATTGCAAATCGCCTGAAGGCGCATAACAATGGCGATGCTTCAAAATATACTGCGGCGAGGTTGCCAGTAAAGATTGTTTTTACCGATAGCGATTATTCGGAATCGGGAGCGAAAAAACGGGAAGCGGAAATCAAGAATTTCTCGCGTGATCAGAAAAAAAACTTAATATCAGGGAGAGTTGGCCGAGTGGCTTAAGGCAACGGTTTGCTAAACCGTCGGTGGTGTAAAAGCCGCCACGGAGGTTCGAATCCTCCACTCTCCGCCAGAATTACTTTGGAACCTTCTTAATGTAGTGAAAAGAGATATAAGGTTGAGGTAAAGACAAGAAAGACCCCTTTGGGTCTTTCTTGGTGTCAAATGGGGCTATTTTTCGGTGGTAGAGGAAGGGATTCGAACCTTGTTTTTAACCATAAAAGGCTCCGTAGTTTGGAACCTTTGGTTGATATAGCCCATCTATTTGATAATGACTTGCTTCTTTTCGAGATAAATCGTCGTATTTAGGCAGCCGATTAGCTCTCTTTTTTGCTCTTTGGTGCCTTCTTGGAAGATGTAATTGATAAAATCAAGCGGAATTAGATCGTTTTCACTTGAAATATCAGTGTTCTGTTCTTGTAAAGCCCGCTTAATGACCATAACTTTGTCTAATTCCGGTTTTAAGATTGGTTTTGTCTCAATTTCTTGTATGGGAACTTGCTTTAAAAGTTCAGTTAACTGTTCAACTATCTTTTCTTCTCTGATATATGGTTCTTTACAATCAAAATCATTAAATTGAGTGCAATGGTAATAAATATATTTTATTACTGTACCGCTGTCGAAATTCCGAGTAATTTCTTGAGCGGTGATTCCTGAACCACACGATCCGCATTTGAATAACCTCGTAAAATCAAATTGTCTGGTGCCGGGTTTGGATTTCGGAGGAACAACCATCTTTTTTTGCACGGCATCGAATAATTCTTTA
>JAENIV010000013.1 GCA_016844295.1 Candidatus Berkelbacteria bacterium | reverse complement strand
GGTCATTTGGTAGGGGACGAAGAAGTAGGGGAGGATAAAATAGAAAAAGAGGCTAAAGAACAAAGGAAAACCCCCCAGGAAATTGCTGAATACTGGCAAAGTCAATATTTTCAGGATCTAAAGTCTCTTGATATTTTAAAACCCGATATTTCACCAAGGGCAACAGAGCATATAAGCGAGATGATCGATTTTATCAAAGTTTTAATTAAGAAAGGTTTTGCCTACGAAGTTTTGGGAAATGTTTATTTCGAAGTTAAAAAATTTACTGGTTATGGACAACTTTCAGGTCGCAGAACTTCTGAGGAAGAAGAAGGTAAGAGAGTTCAAGTGGATCAGAATAAAAAAAATCCTATTGATTTCGTCTTGTGGCTTAAGGCCGATAAAAATCATCTTCAAAAATGGCCCTCACCTTGGGGGGAAGGTTACCCCGGATGGCATTTGGAATGTTCAGTGATGTCTGCAAAATATTTGGGCCAACCGTTTGATATTCATGGATCAGCCAACGAACATATTTTCCCGCATCATGAAAACGAAATTGCCCAGAGCGAGGCTTACGCGGGAATGCCTTTAGCTAACTTCTGGGTTCATTCGGGTATGCTCACAATCAATGGTCAAAAAATGGCCAAATCAGCGAAAAACTATGTAACGATCAAAGACGCTTTGAAAGAGGCGGATAAAGATACTATTAAAATCGCATTTATGGGGACGCACTGGAAAAAACCTTTTAACTGGAGCGAAGAAGCCTTAAAAGAGGCCAGAATTGTCAAAGATAGACTGGCCAGAGCAAGCATGGAAGCCCAATCCATCAAAACAGGTATCCAGAAGGAACTCAATGAGGCCCTGGAGAATGATTTCAATATTCCGGTGGCATTATCGATAGTTCTCAATAATCTAAGCAGGCTATCAATTGATGATTTTGAGTATATTAAGAAGGTATTCGGTTTAAAATTAACCCTAGATATAGCAATCTCAAAACAACAGGAGGAGATGGTTAAAGATCGAAACAATGCTCGTGATAAAGGTGATTATAAGGAGGCGGATAAGTTAAGAACGGAACTGGAAAAAGAGGGAATTATCCTCGAAGACACCCCTTCGGGTACAAGAATAATAAAAATTAGCGTCCTAAAAAAAGGTGGGTTTTTAAATTAAGAGTAAAAGGGGTAAATCTTCGAGCTAAACTCCACGCTGTGAGATAGTTTTTAGCGGTGATATAGGATTGGAATTGATTTATACTGTGAGTTCGAAGTTTTAGTTGGCGAAATAAGTTCTCGATTTGTTGGTTAGTTTTTGGTAGACTCTTAGTTCTTTGGTAAGTGAAAAGTTCCCTAGGCAGACCCGGAACCCACGTTTCTTGGTAAATATTTGTTTTTAGTTTTTCGTATCTTTTAAGGGTGATTTTTTCTTCTCGAAATCTAGTTCTTAGACTTCGAATATAGTGAGTGATACAAAGTTGGTGGCTGAAAGATTTGTTAAAGACCATTTGAGCAGATCTTTTAATATCTCTGTTGCCATCGCTAACTAAACCTGTCAAATCATAACCGATCTTCTTGATTTCCCTAAAGAAAAGGATTAGATCAATCATTGTTTCTTCATTGCCGAGATATTGATGCACAATATCTAGTGTTTCTAAGTCTAAAGCGACAATCCAGATAAGTTTGTGTAAAAATCGTTTCTCTTCTTTCGAATATCTAAAATGTTTAGCCGACCAATCATAAACTCGGATTGTTGTGCCATCTACAACTAAATTTCCACCCCAGTTTGGTTTTAAGTTTTTAGCAATAAAAGCAGAATCGACGCAGTTTTTAACTGTTTGATAAACTGCATTTTGAATCGTCTGTTTAGCAAATCCGGTGTTTCGAACAAGCTGTCTAATGCTTGTTCTACCCTCCAGATGAGTTCTGGCAATGTTTACTTTTTCGTTAGCGGTTAATTTACCTTTGGTTAGTCGATTTGAGAAAGTATGGCCGCAAGAAAAACATTTAAACTTTTGAATTTTCCTTTTACCAACTTTTCTTGTACCCCAACGTTGGGTGTTTAAACATAGGCACCAGGGACATTTTACGTGTCTTTTCATTTGTATCCTCCATAGTACGAGGATACTTCAGGTTAATATACCTATACAAAACCAACCGCGGAATAGGACGCCAATTGGGCGCGGGGGTTTACAAATTTCCCCTTATCCTGTACACTGAAAGTGTACAAATTCTAAATACTAAACTCTAAATCCTAAACTATAGGTATTTTGTTTTGAATTTAGATAATTTGGATTTAGGATTTGTTTAGAAATTAGAAATTAGAATTTCGGATTTACTCCGAAGGAGTTATATGCCTATTACAAAATCTGCGAAAAAGTCTTTAAGGGTATCAATTACCAAACGTAAATTAAATCGCGCTCAAGAAATTGATCTTGATAAAATTTTAAAGTCGGCATCTGAAAAAAACATCAATGAGGTTATTTCCAAAATTGATAAAGCCGCTAAAAATCACCTCATGAGCAAAAACAAAGCCGCGCGGCTCAAATCGCGATTATCGAAGAAGTTTGGCACACCCAAGAATGTGAAAGTGAATGCCTTACCGAAGGTAGCGAAAAGCGCCCCTGTCAAACCTACTGCGAAAAGTAAAAAAGCAGTTTCCCAGAAACCATCTAAAAAATCGCTATCCACGGGCTGAAGCCCGTGGTATGTTCAAGGTAAAGTTTTCTACGCTTTATCCTTGTTATGAATGACAGGGTATTACGCTTGAAAATAATCTTTTTTTGGTTGAAATTTTTAGTTTTTCACTTTAAGTTTTAAGTTTGCTTATACAAGGAAGGTAATGAATCAAGAGAATAATCAACCTCTCACAATGCCCGAAGGGGCAATTGAAAAACCAAAACTGTCTTTTTGGCAGAGATTTTTTTATGGGACAGGGTGTCTGTTTGAACTCACAAAATGGATCATTGTCATTCTTGTTGTCGGAACTTTAATCCATTTTTATGTCGGAACTCTTTTTATTGTTGACGGCGAGTCAATGGAACCCAATTACCGCAACGGTCAATATATTTTAGTCAATCGTTGGCAGTATCATTTCGGAATACCAGGACGGGGAGATTCTGTGGTCTTAAAATTCCCCGGAGATCCAGAACACAAAAAGTACATTAAAAGAATCATCGGTCTTCCGGGCGAGCAAATTCAAATTACTGATGGCCGCGTATATATTAACGGCAAGATATTAACTGAAAGTTATATCCCCGCCAATGTTCGAACAATACCAAATGGTAGCTGGAAGATGCGAGAAGATGATTATTTTCTGTTAGGTGATAACCGCTATAACTCCTCTGATTCACGAATATGGGGTATTTGTCCCAAAAGAGATCTAATCGGAAAGGCGGTATTTACTTTGTATCCTTCCAACATGTTCGGCGGCATTAAACAAGCGAGTTATTAATAAATCACTTTCCACGAATCTTATATACTAATTAACACGAATTTGAGATTAGTGTTTATTCGTGTATAAAATTAGTGGAAATTATTACTATCTTTACTCTACCGTTGGTTCGTGAGAACGGGCTAAGTTGTCGGCAACATAGCCGATTATTGGATATAGTTGGTTAGCAAAACTTTCCAAAGTAACTGCCTGTTCTGATGTTTCATACCAGTCAGGCTTATTAAATCTTTCGCGAGAAAATCTTTTCGCCCAGTCAATCTCTGCACCCAAAACTATCGCGTAGGGCAGATATTCTTCAAATTTATTCTGCATCTGTTCTACGCCGGTAGCCGGACGCCTGTCGGTTAAGAATTCTCGAAATTCCAGCCACTCGCGCAAACCTTGGTTACCCTTACTCGTACGCGCCGGCATTAAGGGCGAGATTCTGATGATTACATAAGCAGCCAGCATGCCCCCAATCCAAAAAAATAATCCGTATTTGGGATCCATTTCTTTGATTGCGCCCAACATAAAACCTCCAAAGCACAAAAAGAACAAAACAACGCCCGTATTTTTCCAGGAAAGATGAACTTTATTAGGATTTTTAACAAAGTAGCCCTGTTTGGTGGCTTCATTGTAAACCCCCAAGTAAAACTGGGCGATTTTTCTGGAAAAAATATGCCTGCCAATACGCATCTCAATGTCTCCCACCGTACTTTCAAGTTGCTTCGGCATAAATATTTTACTTAGATCCTCTCCTGGCTAAGTCTATCAAGGTGGCGGCAATTTCCCGGGCGCCCACAACTCCGTCGATTAACACACCTGAAACTGCCGGAGAAATATCCTCGGGTGGCCCACCCAACAAACCCTTTATGGGCAAAAATTGGGCGGCTTTGCGTTTCAAAACCATAAATAAGAGAATAACCAATGTAATCCCCGGCAAAACAATTGCCACATAAAGCCAAGTTTCAACTGGCAGGCTCGAAAAGGTAAATTTAATTTTTTGCCAAAAATTCGGAGTTACTAAGCCTTTGGGAAGTTCCGCAACAATGGTTAATGTTGAGGAGGGTGAAATATCCTGCGCCTCATATATGCGTGTTTGAGAATCTTGCATTCGGCTTGAATATGAACCGACTCCGTGAATGGCATAAACTATCTGATGAACTTGGTTTTGGCTAATTGTGGCTGGTAATTTAACAATTGCCTTAAAAGACGGGATATATTCACCGGAGCTGTCAAAGATTTTGACCCTTAATTCATCATTTTTTTGATAAAATTGTAAAGCCTCGTTATGTTTTTGACCATCAATAAACACGTCGCCGTTCTCCTTGACTTCGATTTGAGTGGTTTTAGTGGCCAAGGTCTCTAACGGTAGTTCCTTAAAAGCCACAGCCGCCTCGGATCTTCCCCACGTTAACCAACCAGAATAGAATAAGTATCCCAATCCTACTAAAAGCACTAAAAAGATCGCCTGACGGCGGTATAAACGAGCGCCCTTAAAGAGTGTTTTTATAACTTCCCAAGTAGACACAGCCCCTCCGCTCCTGAGTTGCGCTCCAAAACAGGAAGCAAGCTCAGGAAGTCCGCCAAAGTGAAATCTATTTGCAAATTCCTGCAATCAGGATATTGCAAGAGATTGAACGCCGGCGGGCATTACTTCCTATTTACATAACTCAAATATAAGCAGTTCTAGTGCCGCTCTGCTTTCTATTCTACCAGTTTTAATTTTAAAATCTACGTCTAATAGATTCCGATAGATCTTTTTTAACTCATCAAAAGTATAACGGCTCGTTAATATTTGACATTTACCAACCACAAAGGGGTGTAAACCGGCTTTTTTCACAATTGCCCAGCGATTTTTTCCAATTCTTTCTTCAAAATCTTTAATAATTAAAAGGTTGCGATATTGATATACGATCATTGAAAGAATATAAATTTCATTTTCTCCGGTATTTAAGAGTTTATAAAGTTCTCTCTCAGACTCGGTTAAATTTTTCAAGGCGATTTTGTCAATCAGATCAAAGATGTTCGATTGGATTTGAGGATTTACAAGAAGATCAATCGAATCTGGCGTAATTTTACCTGAATAGGCGATTAATTTATCTATTTCATTGACCATACGCCAGAGATCACTACCAATATAGTCAATCAATTTTGATACTCCTTCAGGTTCTATTTTCGATTTTCTATTTTCTACTTCCCTATTAATCCACCGTCTTAGCTGATCTGGCTCCAACAAGTGGAATTCTTCCAATTTTTCTTTTGATAACCTTTTAAATAAACTGGTCCTCCTATCTGGAATTCCTTCTTCGACAAAAACCAAAACCGTGGACGAGGGGACTTTTTTTAAAGCCTCGGGTATTTTATCTAATCCGCGGCTCGCGGATTTACCTTTCATAATATTTTCAACGATAACTAACCGCGTTTTGGCTAAAAATGGCATGGCTAAAATTTGGCGGGTAAATTCGTCAAAGGTTACTTTTCCACCGTCTAAAATTGCCAAGTTTGTGTCACCCAAAGACGCGGAAATAAAACGTTCTTTAAGCGTTTTTATTTTCTGGTGTAGGCGATAAGTATCTTCGCCATAAAAAAATATGATCATTATTACCCCTTGACTTTAAACCTAGGCCTATCATAACATATGTTATTTTAAGTTTAGCAAGCCCCGCACATGACAAAGGAGACACCGTAATGAAAATAGTCATTGCCGGAACCGGCAAGCATCTTCCAGACCATATAGCCTCAAATCCAGAAGTTGTCCAAAAGATGACCGAACATGGCCGAACCCACACTCCTGGTGGGAAACCAATTACACCCGAGATGCTTGAAACGCTTGTCGGCATTCGCGAACGCCGCTGGTCAGGCGATGACGAAAACACTTCTGACCACGCACTCAAGGCAGCAAATCAGGCACTTGAGCGTGCCAGGATTACCTGGCAGGACCTGAGTATTATTAGAATTGGCTCATCTTCACCCGAAAAGTTTTTCCCTTCAACAGCCTGCTTGACATTGTTCAAAGCCAAAGGTCCGGGAATTGAGGCGGTTGATTGCCTAGCCGCTTGTACAAGCGGTCTGGTTGCCATGATCGATGTCCAACGCGCCCTGCTGTCTGAACAAAACTACAAATACGGTTTGGCTGTCGGAGCTGAAGTCCTGGCCACTAGAATGGCTGACTATGCCGATCTTAATTCCAACCTCTGGGGTGATGGCGCCGGGGCTGTGGTTTTGGCTCAGGCACCCGAGGAAGAGAATCGTGGCATTATCTGTTCCATCCAGGGTTCAATCCCCGAAGCCGCCCCCTTAACTGAATCGGTGGGCAAGGGCACGCGGCCCGACGACTTCTGCCGAAAACCCAACATCGCCTTTTCCGGCCACGACATTCAGAGGTTTGTTTTGGACCTTATACCGGACTTGATCCCGCGAACGCTCGAAAAGGCCAACGATACCCTTGTTCGCGACAAGGCGTTCGGGGGTCAGCCAATTAAATTGGGCGATATTGACATGTTCGCCGTCCACCAGGCTAATGTACGAATCTTCGATATTCCGGCAAAAAAACTTGGCATTCCCAAGAGCAAGTTTTTTGTTAACGTCGACCGATACGGGAACACTTCCTCAGCCTCGGTCTTGATATGTTTGGCCGAAATGATTGAACAGGGTTTGGTCGGATCTGGTAGTTTGGTGATGCTTGTTGCTTTTGGCGGCGGCATCACCTACGGCAGCGTGCTCGTGAGACTCTAGGCGAAGAAAGGGGAAAGATAATGGCAAGAAAGGTATATTTCCTGTTACCCAGACGGGAAAGCTATGATTTCAGATGGGAAGAATGTGATGGCCAACCCCTTATTGACATCCGTCTTCGCCAAAATCCACATCTCAAGATCGGTATTACTGCGATCTTCGCAGAGTTAGGCGACCCGCCTTACCAATTCCCAATTCTGGTCCGCTGGTTCAGCTACCGTCAGGCTATCATTGATACTAACCCCGAACCAGGAGACGAATCGATTTGTTTGCTAGAATTGAAAGACCAGCCGGACTTCGCCACCCTCCAGTCCTGTACCCTCGAAGAAGCCCTCGCCCTCTGCGATACCTTCGACACTTCTGCTTAAGTAACAAGTCACTGATCTATACCGCCGCCCTTGAAAAGGGGCGGCTTTCTGTATTAAAATAGCGATATATAGGAAGGGAGGCCGACCTACATGCCAGATACGATAAAGCCGGATCTTCCCCATGGTCCTGGATTTCAGCTCGTGAGCGAAGTCATTGCTATTGAAGCCGGCACCAATTCTGTCCGCTGCCGTCTGGACCTCGACGCCTTTACCCGCCTCGATAACGCCGGCCATTTTCCAGACAAACGCCGCATGCCGGCCATCGAGCAGATCGAAGCCGCCCGCCAGACCCTGCTGGGGCTGAAGAGCGTCTTCCCCGAGTTCGACAATCTCTGGCCAAGAATCCTGTCTTTGCGCGGCGTCAAAGCGCCTGGCAGAATTTCCGCTGCCACCATTACCACCCGCTGCGTCCTTGTTTCCCTCGAGGATGGCAACGCCGCTACTTTCTCCGTCATGTCGGGCGGCCGCCTTGCCTCGGAAGGCGCGATGGAGTTCTACCTGATCGGAAACGATGGCCATTCTTCCGACGGTTTCCGTCTCGTCCACCGCCACACCGGAGTTGATGCCGAGTCCCGGGCAGTTCAGGCCGAGTACGACTACACGGGCGTTGAGGTCTTCGACCTGACTGGACTGGCATATCTCCCAGAGACCCTGGCCCTCGAGGCCATGGTCCAGGGCGCCATCCAAATCAGGTTGGCTAAGCCCGAATTAACCAAAAAGATCTTCTGGTTTACCGGCATCGAAAACGCCCAATTCCTCGGACCAATCCCGCGCCAAGGCTACTTGGATCTCCTGGCCACGGTCCAGGTCGAGGAAAAAGGCGGCCGCGCCCGCTGCGAGGCTATCTACGCCGGCAAGACCGTCGCCCGGGCCACCATTACCTTTGCCGTCACCCGCGGCAAAGCCACAACCTAGTCCTTTACGAGTACACGCCTCCGCGTCGGAACGCGGAGGCTTTTTGTTTATTTCGAGCGAAGTCGAGAAATTAGAGTAATTTTTGCTTATTTTCTTGCCTTTTCCCATTCCTCCTCGAGCCCAATCTTCCTAATCCACGAGTTCAAAGATCTTTGATCGATATGAGAATTGCTTAAAACTGATTCTATATCTTCTAAATGCCGCGTTGAACTTGAATCTTTATACCATATCAACTTCGAGATGATAAGATTTTCCGGCGAGGTAAATTTAACTTTGTAACCGACATCCTTGCGTTTCGCCTTTTTGAAGCATTCTTCTTCGAAATCACCCTTTTGGGCAATAAAGAAATCTATTTTTAAGCCAGATTCCGGATCAATAATATTAAATTCGCCAGAATTTTTGAGAGCATTATCAATTTGGTCTTTGTCAACATAACCAGTCGGAAATAAAACGACCATCCGTTTTGTAAAGTCGCTACCTTGAGATAAAGACATCTTAATTATCATATCTAAATCAGCCGTAAACCGCGGCCGGCCGTAGATAGACACCGCATATCCACCGCTAACATAATAAGGTATTTTTAGTTCATCAAGAACTTTGGCGACTTTTATTAGAGTTTCGATTTCGAGAAACGATTGTTTTTTTGTCATTGTTTAAACTATTTAAAAATTTGCCAGTTTGATGAAAACTAGCCATAATTTCCAGTTTCCTTCTCGCCGACATTTTACGATAAATTTTATCTTGAATTGCTTGGGCATTCATATTTTTATCATACAGCAGACCGAATATTTTACAAACTCGCCCTCACGCCAAATTTTTTCGTAGTGAGGGTTTAAAGCAATTTTTGGTTACTTTTTCAACCCCCTCCACATATATTCAAACTGCAGTCGCTCCATGTCGGCAATTTCTTTATTTTCGATGATGACGCCCACCACCGGCCCCAGGAGAGAGAACATCGAGACCTTGTTGCCATAAATATGATAAGTAACAGAGAACCGCTGGCCACGAGGAATATAGCGAATCTCCCGCCAATCGGCTTTCTCGCGCACCTTCCACTTCTTGGTGATCTCTGATTGCTCGGTAATTAACCTGATAAATATTCTTTTTTCTTTACGAAGATTGACATGCTCGTCGAACTTTTTGCCCAAAATGGCAAATTCGTCTTTGTGGTTTAAAAGCGCATCGTATGTCCCGCCTTCAACTACGGTTTTAAAAATATCGTCGAGCATATTTATCACGCCGGTTTTGCCCTCGTAATACCGGATCAGCGGCCGGCTGGTGGCCGACTGATAAAGCAGTTGCAGTCCGGGCAAAATTTTGGCCACCCTTTTTTCTTTTTCCGCCAAGTTTTTTGAGATAACCGCCGGGTCCTCAGCATAATAATAACGGCGTTTGCCCTTGATAATGGAAGAAATCAAACCCTCCGAAATCAGTTTCTCCAAGATGCCGTAAACTGTCGCCCGCGGCACTTGGGCTTTTCTAGCCATATCTAAAACATTGGCCTGGCCTAACTCAAGAATGGCTAAATATACTTCAATTTCGTTTTCCCCAAGTCCTAAATTTTTTAGTTCTTTTTCCATTTACTTATTCATAATGTGTTATATATTCTGACACATTTTTATTATATCAGGTTAGTTAATACTTGTCAATCTTTTTTATGACATAATACTTGACAAATTTGTTGTTTGTTGCTATAATGTTTTGTTGATAGAGTGAAACTCTATCTTGAACCCGAACAATAAGACGGGAGGATGACATGGGTATCTGGCGGTGGCTCAGAAAAGTAGTAGCAATGGACGGCCAGCCGGAGAAGATCGTGGACAAAGAAGTACGGATTGCGCGAGCAATCTGTGACGGTTGTGGGATACCAGAACCAAATCCCGACCAAGTTCGCGCCTTTCTACTTCGAGCCCAGGAACAGTGGGGACCAGCCGCGCTCACATCATGCGTGTTTGTACCTCAGGGCATCACCACTCGGGGTATCTTCCGCGCAATTGGTGTTTACAACGCAAAAGCGACGACGATGGGTCGAACCGCCATCAAACTTTTCCAAGAGAACGACGAATGGGACTGGTGGATGGACTCTTCAAAAATCGGGTGGATCCCCACCAAAATGGGGGTGATTTTGAACGATCATCCCCATGGCCAACCCATCCCCTTCCGTGGACACAACCTGGAAAACCACCTGCAAGATGTGGCAAGCCAGGGAGCGGATGGGTTGCCATCCGTTGAGCAGATCGGTTACTGTTTCCTGCACGGTTTCCATGCAAACAGTCGGGCATTCTGGGCACCAGGCTCCTGCCGTTGCCAGAACGGGTATTATTCCGACGAAAGCGTCTCCATCGGCTACATCGAAGGAGAGGGACTTTTGATCGGGAGAGTACCGCACACGCGAGAGCATCGGAATATCGGCACCTTCGCCTTCAAGCGCATTGAGGAAGGCAGTTAGGTACTAACCACGTGCCACGTTGATGGCCCGAAAGGGCCGAGGCCCCGCACCCTGATTGTTTATAGGGTGCGGGGCTTTTTCTTAATTAAAGCAGTTTTTGCTGAAGTTCTTTTTATATTTTTTTACAGAAGTAATTTTGACCCAAAAAAATGATATATCATAAGATTGGGACATTTAACCTGTTCTACCCCACATCGTAAGTGGGGTGAAGATGGTTAGAGCAATTTTTGTTTATCTCGACTTGTCCCGATTTATCTCGAGTGTAATCGGGAGAGTATTCCCGAGGGAGCCCAGTCGAGGAACTTTTTACAATAGCTTCTGCTGAGAATTCTCCCGCTTTTCCTCCGGCAATCTTTTTATAAGAGATCGAAAACCATATTCTTCAAATAATTTTGTAATTTTTTTCTGGTCGTAATCGTGAATTTTTGCATCTTCTAAGCGGAAATCAATCGGCGCAGTACTATCAATTTTTGATAATTTTTGGCTTAAAAATGCTTGTTCTTTGTTCTCGAGCAATATCTTATGTAATCTTTCTGATATTTCTGCATTTTTTTGTAATTTTTTTTCATTTTCTTCATTTGGAATTTGTTTCGGGTTTCGTGCTTCGGATTTCGGATTTATCGCTTGATACAATTCTTCAAGCGAATTATAGTTTTGTATCAGTGATGCCGCCGTTTTTTCGCCTATTCCGGGTACGCCGGGAATATTATCGGACGCATCCCCTTTGAGCGCCTTAAAATCAACAAATTGCGAGGGAAGAAGGCCGTACCGCTCTTTTACCTTTTCTGCATCATATAGAGTCGCCTGATTGACCCCGCCGGGCAGAGCCCCCTCTGGGCGGCGCCCACGCGCCATTGAATACACCTTTGTCTGGTTATCGATAAGTTGCAAACAATCCATATCTCCTGTGACGATAATAAATTCGAGAGTAGGGTTTAGGGTGAAGCGTTTAGCGTTTAGGGAATTTGAATTTAAAATTTGGGATTTGTTTAGGATTTCGGCTTTCGGATTTCGGATTTTCGCGATAATGCTCGCGATTACGTCTTCCCCTTCGTACCCTTCGACCGCAAAAGTCGGGATATTGAAGACCTTTAAGACCTCTTTTACATACGGAATTTGAGCCGACAAATCTGGTGGCGCTGGAGGCCGGTGGGCTTTATATTCTTTAAATTCAATATGCCTTTTGGTGGGTTTTGCCAAATCAAAACCTACTGCCAAATACTCCGGATGTAAATTCTGGATACTTGAAAGGAGCGCGCTCGTAAACCCGTAGACCGCATTAAGTTGCACACCTTTTGAATTTGTCATCGGGGGTATGGCGTGATAAGCCCTGAAAATTAAAGCAAAAGCATCTATTAAGACAAAGCGATCTTTGATCATTATATAAATTTTACCATAGTCGATTAAAATAATAACGCGGTCCCCCTTGGGGGGACCGCGAATACCTGCGGGCTGATCGCTCAGCCCTTGATCTTGACCCATTTGCCGTTTCTGAGGGTCTGCGGGTCTGCATACCCGGCCGGGTTGACCCCGTGTTCCTTGAGGAACACAGGGAAGTCCTTCACCGGCACCGGCGACGCCTGTCCACTTTCCTTCACCACCGGCACCCTCAGCACCCCATCCAAATCGAGAAAGGCGGCCGGGATGTTGCGCTTGACAGTTATGTCCGGCCATTTCCCTTCCAACTCTCCTGGTTCAACGACCGGGATCATCCGAACTGCGCAGTCCCCGTCCTTAATGGTCTTCCGTAGCTCGGCGTCCAATTCGTTGAATCTGAATCCGAGGCGATCCGGCGCTTGCAGCGCCGCGCCGTAGTTGTCGTAAGCCGCCTCGGCCCAGGCACCGGCTCTTATTGCCTCATCTGCGCCAGCCACACCATGCGTTCTCCCCCAGATGATCTCGAGTTGGCTGCCAACGGTGGTTAGCATAACGCGCTCGGCCCGACGTTGCTCATCCCGCCGGTCGGACCACGCCGACATCCACGAGACGATCGCTACGGTACCGACGACCGCCAAGGCCAACAACACCGGACGCTCCCACCGGAATCTCGTGTGTACGCTCTGCGCTACTCTCGTACTGGCCATGTCAGTTTCCACGTTCACCCGCTCCTTCGTCTGTGCACTTCCGAGGGCACTCCCTCGAATTTGGTTATATAAAATCATGGGCTCGCCTAAGCCCTTGTTCTTCGGGTCTAATATACTCCTTAAGTTCTCTAAAGTCAACACTGATATATTTGTATATTAGCAGATATTAAATGCCGCTCGGGGCGAACCCCGAGCGGCGTCGGTACGAGCACAGGCAAGACACAACCCGTGCACAGTCCGGTGCGTCACCAGTTAGAGGTTGGCCTGCTTGGCCGTCTTCTTCGCGATCCGAGCGATGAGCTGATGTCTCATGCCGACCTCCTGTTTACTGTCCCGCGAACCCGCGGGATCCACCCAATCTCATCTTCTTGTGCCAGAACGCCCAAACGACAACAACGCTACGCTTCTTTGCAAGAAACAAACACCTTCTTCTTCAGGCCTGCCGCCTTCACCGCCTTTCCGTGTTGTGATTTTGCTTCCCGCTTCCAAGCGTTTCGTTGTCTCTATTTTTATTTTATCATAATTACTATAAATCACTATCCACGGGCTTAAAGCCCGCGGTATGTTCAAGGTAAAGTTTTCTACGCTTCATCCCTGTCCACTGCCAAAGGTAAGGCACGCTAAATGACAGGGTATTACGCTTGAAAATAAAACATCTCGTCAATTTCCATCTTTAAACTATATAATGTATAAAGAAGTAAAGGACTTATATGGACCAATCTCAATTAGAACCTACGGCTTTTAACCCAGAGCGTAAATCTATTTCCCAAGACGAGGCCAAGCGTTTGACTGAAGTTTCAAAAGCCTTTCCTGGGGCATACGCTGATACAATATTAGCCGAAGTCCGCGCGAAAAAAGGCAGTTATGATGCCCGCAAACGGGCAATTTTACAGGGACAACGCGCTGGTAAACTTTGGCTTAAACTCATTGAAGGCGTACCGCCTCAAAAACAACTGGAAATGATTGGACTTTTAGATAGGCGCGTAAGCCAGGTTCACGATAAATTAGGAATTCCCAAAAATGGATTTTTAGCGGGCGCCAAAGGAGAATTTGCTACCGGCGTGATGCTCGTCCGCTCTGGTTTAGAGGTAAAATACCCTCCAGAACAAGACGATTTATATAATAAGACCGATTTAATGGCATTTCTCTCAGATGGTCGCAAGATGCGCGTTCAATCAAAAGCCCTTAAACTTCCGCAGAGCGCAGGTCGGCAAATCTCTAAAGATCCTGTGCCGATTTTTAGCATGCTCAGAAGTGATGAGGATTTTGCCCGCTTTCGAGATGCCGTTGTGTCAATTCCCTCAACTGACGAGAGCGCTTTTGAACGCATTAGCGAAATTGTCCAAGATGCGAAAATATTCCGCCAGATGGCCTTAGATAAGGGTGATATTCCGATTTATTGTCTTTTAGATGCCTCGGAATCGGAAACTTCCGATATTATTTCCGCCACCGCCAGACCCAACAAAGAGGCTGAAAATCAAGGCTTATCAGAATTAGATCAAATTATCAAAATGGCTTGACCCCAGTACAACTCCTTCCTGACTTATAACGGTACTTGGCACCGATATATCGCAGTACTCGGCGATATTTAACTACGTTCAATCACGCAGGAGTGTCGTGTACGGGGTCGGCGGTCTGAACTGAACTTTGTTCAGACCTTGACAAAATCGACAAAATAAGATAATATAAACAAACGCAGTTTAAGGAGATCCTATGAACGCCCCACCAGATAAAGTCCCGGAGTTGTTTGATCCGGGTTGCCAAAAGGCAACACTGATTTTCGATGAAGTAAGCGGCATCCCCAAGGAAGATCTCGACGCGAGCCACATGGCTCCCTGGCTGATTGTCGAAACGCACCGTGAGCACACCACGAAACACCCCCCAGACTGCTTTGTGAACCGCCCGGTTCACTAGATTCCACACATATACCAAGACGAGCCCCCGCAACCTAGCGGGGGTTTGCCGTATTTAGTACTATCCCATCCTCTTAGTCAAAAGGTCTCTCGCTACTTTTTTGTCCGACCAGGGGATTTTTCTATCTTTTAGGACCATCCAATCCTCTGCCCCTTTGCCGGTAATTAGAACTATGTCATTTTTTTGAGCCGAACTAAAGGCTTTTTCAATCGCATCTTTGCGATCTAATATTTTAAAGAAATTTTCCCCTTCAACTTTGGGGCTTTTTTTATCTGCCCCTCGAGGAACACCTGAAGCAACTTCTTCGATAATTTTTATCGGATCTTCGGTATATGGGTCCTCATTGGTTATGATAATAATATCGGCAAATCGGCCGGCCAAAGCCCCCATAATCGGCCTTTTAGATCTGTCTCTATCCCCGCAGGCACCAAAAACCACAATAATCCGACCGTGTCTTGAAAGTTCCAAAGTCGAATAAATTTTTTCTAAGGCATCCGGAGTGTGGGCATAGTCAATAATGACTGAAAAAGATTGACCCATTTCAACTTTTTCCATCCGGCCGGGAATATTATCAATTGTTTCCAGGGCTTCTTTGGCTAAGCCCAAATAAATATTCAGGCTTTTAGCCACACACAAGGCCGCCAAAGAGTTATAAATATTGAATTTTCCGGGTAATTTTAGAGCAATAGCCACTTGAGTTTCCGGGGTTATCACCGTAAAGAAGATTCCTGTCGGTTCCAAAATAATTTTTTTGGCCAAAATTTCCGGCTTGCGGGGTCTGTCACCTTCCTGAGATTCCGTGCCGTAGGTAATAATTTCCGGCCCGTCTATTTTGAGAAAATACCCCGCGCTTTTATCATCCATGTTAATAATGGCGGTCTGGGCGATTTCGAAGATTTTTGCTTTCGTGTCCCGATATTCTTCATATGTTTTATGATAATCCAAATGATCGTGGGTAATATTAGTTAAAACCGCAATACTGGGTTTGATGGACCAAATCCGGTTTTGCGAAATTGAATGCGAGGTGGTTTCCAAAACCAACCAGTGACAGCCGGCACTTACCGCATCTCGAACAAATTTCTGTAAAGCGAACGGTGACACAACCGTCATTTTCGTCTTATTTTTCCACTCTTTGGGTCCAATTTTAAAATTGATAGTAGTCGCCATGGCTACCTTGTAGTTAGCGGCTTCTAAAATTCTCGCGATCATATGGCAAGTTGTAGTTTTCCCATTTGTTCCGGTGACCATAATTACTCGAAT
>JAENIV010000012.1 GCA_016844295.1 Candidatus Berkelbacteria bacterium | reverse complement strand
AAAAATTTGATGAGGCAGTGTGGTTTCTTGAAAAATTTATCAACGATAGCGATCCTCCTAGAGACGGTAAAAATTATCCAGACGATCTCAAGGGTGATTGGAATTATCACCAAAAGCTAAAGGACGGAGATGATGAGATGGTTATAACCACTGTTCGTGGCTGGTGTGGACAAGTTCTATCTAGTTTAGCTGTTGCCGGAAACCAAAAAGGTATGCCAGGAGTAATTAAAATTGCAGAAAAGTTATCTAGGGATCCAAATAACTATGTTAGATATGAGCTCTGCACCTCGCTGTCACATATTGTAAAAAATAGACGTACTTATTTACCAGGTGAGAAGAAAATTCCATTTTTGAAGAAAGAAGATTCTAAAAAAATCGAAAACACAGTATTTTACATGCTTAGAGATAAACGTAATCATAAGATAAAAGCATTAATGAAGCGACTTATAGATGTTTTTGGTGGCATGAGAGGAATTAGTGAAACTGAAGCAAAGGAATTTTTAAAGACCGTCCTTGACACAAAGATGGACGAGGTAATTGCCGAGGCTGTGCCATTCTTCGTATATTTTGCAGAATTTAGAGAAAATGATTTCAAGAGTGATACTATAAAGGAATTATATACGGATAAATGGGATTCTATCAAAGATTTTAAAGATCAATCATTTAAAAAATTAATAGAAGATTTAATTAAGAAGGGGTTTCCAGCAACTAAAGCTAATTTGGCTTGGCAATTTTGTAATTTACCAAATGAAGACAAGGGAAATGAAAGTTTGATCAAGATATCTTTTAAATATCTAAATAAGTTAGCAAACATCAATTACAATCATGAGGTTTATGAAAGAATCTATAGTTTTATAGAAGATCAAAATGACAAATATGCAAAAGAATCTTTAGCCTTATGGAAGAAGTGTCTTGAAAAAGAAAAGCCAGCAATTAAAAAATTATCAAAAGATAAAGGTGATGAGAATCGATACAATTGGTACCCCTATTATTATAATGAGAATTTTTAAAGTGGTTTGATTTTCTACTCGATTATCCTGAAGAAGTTTCAATCTCTGTGAAAGAAGCTATCGATCATCTGAAAACGATCAAAGGTAATGATAAAGTTGTTGAAGCGACTTTCAATAGACTTATGAAACGAAATGCTAATTTTTATAACGATAAACAAGAATGGATTAAATTAAATCAAAACATTGAGTAATATGAAAACTATTCGAATATTAATTTTAGAAGATGATTTGAAAACTTTAGCCGTGATAATGGACGAGCTTTTTAAATTGGAAGAAAGCTTGGTCGGAAAACGGATTGATTTTGCTGTGACCGTTTTTTCCGAATACAACCAAGTCCAAGATTATCTGAATCAAATTCAAGAGCCGAATTTTGATATTATTCTCCTTGATCGCGACTGCAAGCTAGGCGGCTCGTTTCATGTCATCAACATTAAAAAATTTGGGGCTGATAAATTTATCGCTATCTCAACCCAACCTGAATATAACGAAACCGCTATCAAAATGGGGGTCAAAAGAATAGTTCGTAAAGACTACAAACGATTAGAGGAATTTGCCACAAATCTATCAGAAGAAATTAAAAATATGATATAATTGAACAAAAGGAGACACGTGGAACAAGAAATTATTTCATTTGATAAATTGCTTGATTTAACCGGTAAAACGGCGATTGTTACCGGTGGAGCGATGGGGATAGGGCTGGGGATCGCCACGCGTTTGGCACAAGCCGGTGCTAATGTTCTAATTGCCGATTTGGATGAAAACGCCGCTAATAAAAGTGTCCAAGATTTAAGTAACCAAGAATTAAAGGTCAAAGCGGTTAAGACTGATGTTTCGAGCGAAACCGATGTTGATAAAATGGTTCAAACTGCCGTCCAGGATTTTGGTGGTTTAGATATTATAGTCAATAATGCCGGCATCTACCCACAGATGCCGCTTGCCAAGATGACCAAAGAAGATTTTGATCGAGTAATTGCCGTTAATTTGCGCGGAGTTTTTTTATGCACCGAGGCGGCCAGTAAGCAGATGATTGCCCAAGGCCGCGGCGGCAAAATTATCAACATTACTTCAATAGATGCTTTACATCCTTCAATGGTCGGTCTTGCCCATTACGACGCTTCCAAGCACGGCGTCTGGGGCTTTACTAAAAACGCGGCTCTTGAACTTTCTCAACATAAAATATGGGTTAATGCCATTGCGCCGGGCGGTATTGCTACCCCGGGAGTTTCCAAAATGCCGTCAGCACCAGGTGTTGATATGGAAAAAGTAATGGTGGCTTTCATGGCAAAAATCCCGATGCATCGCATGGGAGATCCTGATGATATCGGCAAGGTCGCGTTGTTTTTGGCTTCTGATATGTCCTCATATATGACCGGTGAGCAAATTGTTGTCGACGGCGGAGTGTTGTTAAGCTAATCTTTTAATATGAATACTAAACCAAAAAAAGAAAATATCCACTTCTATGAGTGTCCCGAATGCCATTTGCATTACAAAGAAAAAGAATGGATGAGCAAATGTGAAGCGTGGTGCAATGAACATCATAGTTGTAATTTAGAAATAACCGCTCACGCGATAGAAAACGAGATCACCAAAAAGCGTCTAAGTAGCTGACTTAATGAATCATATAATTAAAAAGAAAAGCCATGAAAGAAATTTGCTTAAAACCAATTGGGACAGTCAAAAATCGCGTTAGAAAACCAAGATTCGGGGGGTTTGCCGAAGAAATTTCGGAAATAATTGTTGATAAAAAATTCCAGGAAGCTCTCAAGGGAATAGACGATTACACCCACCTGATTATTGTTTATTGGATGGATAAAGTTAAGGATTATGTCATTTCTCATCGGCCTCAAGACAATCCGAAGGTGCCGATTGTGGGAATTTTCTCCTGCCGTTGCCCCGCAAGACCCAATCCCATTGGGATGACTACCGTCCGATTAGTGGATCATAAAGAAAATAGAATTAAAGTCAAAGGGTTAGACGTTTTAGATGGTACGCCGATAATTGATATTAAACCGTACTGGCCCCAATACGACAAACCCGAGAAAGCAAAAATACCCGATTGGGTGTATAAATTAGAATTTTAATCAGTATAGGAAAGGACGCCAATGACATCAACAGAACAATTAAGAAATGAGCATCAAGCGGTTTTACTGGCCCTGAATATTTTGGAGAAAATTTGCCAGAAATTAAAAGCGGGAGACAAAGTTGATCCGAAACATCAGGAAGAAATTTTAGAGTTTATCAAGGTTTTTGTTGATAAATGTCATCATGGAAAAGAAGAAGATCTCCTTTTCCCGGCGATGGAAAAGGTTGGAATTCCCAAAGAACAGGGGCCGATCGGCATGATGCTCGCGGAACACGATATGGGGCGCGAATTTGTTAGGGAAATGAGCGAGAATATCCCAAATCACGAAAAATTCATTAAGGGCGCTCGCGGCTATACCGAGCTTCTAAGACAGCATATTGAAAAAGAAGATAATATCCTTTATCAAATGGCCGATATGCATATTTCTAAAGCAAAAGATAAAAAGTTGCTTAGGGAATTTGATAAGTTGGAACTTGAGCGTATCGGCAAGGGAAAACACGAAGAGTTTCATAAGCTTTTGGAAACCTTAAATAAATTCTATTCTCAATAATACACATATTATGAGAAAAGAAATTCTTATCGTCAAAAATATTACCCACGAAGGTCCTGGAATTCTTGAAGAAGTGCTGAAAGAATGTGGCATTAGATATACGATTATCGACTTAAATCAAGGACAAAATTTTCCTTCTGCTGAAAACTACGGAGCGATTGTTGCTCTCGGAGGGCCAGACAGTGCAAATGACCGAAACGAAAAGATTAAAAACGAACTTGCCCGCATTCGTGAAGTAATTGCGGCCAATATTCCTTATTTGGGAATCTGTCTCGGTCTTCAAACTCTTGTTAAGGCTGCGGGTGGAAAAGTTGTCAAAAATCCAATCAAGGAAATTGGTTTTCGTGACATGGAGAACAACCGCTTTACTGTAGATTTGACTGAAGACGGTAAAAAAGACCCCTTATTTTTAGGTCTCAACCACACCCTTAATGTGTTCCATCTTCACGGTGAAACAGTTGAACTTACTGAAGGCATGACACTATTAGCAGTCGGAAAATTCTGCCGAAATCAAATTGTTAAAGTTGGCTCAAATGCATACGGCATTCAATGTCATTTTGAACTTACACCAAAAATGTTTGAAACTTGGATCAATGAAGACACTGACCTTCTTGTGCTCGACAAAGAGCAGTTGCGAACAGACTTCGAGTCAATAAAAAAGGAATATACTCAAGCGGGGCGGCAATTATTCAAAAACTTTTTGAAAATAGCGGGTTTTTTAGTATAAACTCAAAGGATCGATCCAGCCGGTAAGTTGGGATTTAGAACTTACATAGCCTTTGACATCGATTCTGTCATCGGCCAAAATTGAAAGATGTAAATGTTGGCGCTCACCGTCTGTTTCAGAGGAATATCCAGTGCCTAGTACAGCCAATTGTTCACCTTTAATAATTTTTTGTCCCACTTTCGGCAAAGACGACGGGCGAATATGCCCGTATAATATCGTGTGGGGTGTACCATTAAGTTGGATTTCGATCATGAAAACCCCACCGTAGCCTGATGCGGTTCTCGATAAAACAACTGTCCCGTCTGTGATTGCATATACCGGGACATCGATGGCGGCATCTGTATATTCCGCATCAGCGCCCGTGTGGTAGCCAGTAAAAACTTCGGGTTGAACAGGGGAATTCTGGGGAGTAATGTAAATGCCAAAGGGTTTTTTGGTAACCCTTTCTTTGAATCTGGCGACGGGAAAGGCATACTCTTGACCAGTTGGGGATGCAGAAGAACTTGAAACGGCAGAGGACGAAGGCGATATCGTCGGACTTGATGTTTGCCCTGGAGATGAGAATAAGATGTTTCCAAAATATAAAAAATAAAATCCCAGAAGGACTATTACCAACAAAAGAATAAATATCCAAATATATTTTCTCATGGATACATTATAACAGAGAATTAATCAATAAATAAGAAATACGGCCCCGTTCGGGGCCGTACGATAATGGATCTTTCTAGTTCTGAAAGTCAGGTCTTGAGACTACTACTGAGATGTTATGGCCGCCAAAACCAAAGGAGTTGCAGAGAGTAATTGGGATGTCGGCTTGGGTCTTCTCCGTAACAATATGAACGGGGTTATCTTTTACAACCGGGATTTGTTTCTCTATCCAAGGTCTAATACACTTGGGATCAATCTCAAAGCCATTCATAGGAGGTAAGATACCTTCTGTCATTGAGCAGATTGATGATATCATTCCAAGGATTCCTGAAGCTCCGAGAGTGTGCCCCAGATTGGCTTTGGTAGCCGTAACGTAAGGTGATCTTGCGGGGTTAACATGAGAAAGTCTTGGGTCAGCGAAGAGATTCCAAATCGCCATTGCTTCTGTTACATCGCCAATAGGCGTGGCCGTTGCGTGGGCGTTGACGTGAGCAATATCGCGTGGTAAAAGGCCGGAGTTTTTGAGGGCCCGTCGCATGCAATCGGTGATTCCTTCAGTATCGGGTTGGGACATATGTATGGCATCGCTATTGGCAGCGTAGCCGAGTACCGTGGCAAGAATCGGCATGCCCGTTTCCAGGGCATAAGACTTACGCGCCAACACAACTGCGCCCGCGCCCTCGCCCTCGCCCATGACGAAGCCATCACGATCCTCGCCAAATGGTTTTGAAGCGTTGGGACCATCGGATTTTGACAGTCCGTTCATTTGATTGAAACAACCTTGTTGGAAAGCGGTTGTTCCAGAGTCATTCCCGATAATCAAGACTACATCTGCGTATCCTAGATCAATTTTATCTTTACCTGAAGTCAGAGCGAAATTTGCACTGGCGCAGGCATTACCAATCGCAAACGAAGGTCCACCAAGCGCGAAGGATATTGTTCCCATTCCCGCCAGACCATTGAGCATGACATTGAGGACAGTGAACATGAGTCTATTCACCTTACCTCGTTCGTCGAATATCCTAACTCCTTCTTCGAAAGAATGGCCGCCGCCGAGGCTAGTGCCGACAATCAGACCAATGTTGGGACGACGGGTGGTTTGTTCATCGGGCGCAAGGCCGGCCATTGTCAGTGCTTCCAGTCCTGCGGCTAGGCCAAGTTGAATTGACCTATCCATATTCGGCCAGAGTGGCCGAAACCTTTTTTCAACTAGAGCCGGAATTCTTGCAGCATAGGGCGCAAAATCGAAATTGTCGAATTCAGAAGCGACATGGGCGGTGATATGGTGAGTTTCTGGATTTCCAAATTGGAATGACTTGAAGTTGTTTTGTCCAGCAAGAAGGGCTTGCCAGAAAGAAGTGTCATCTTGTCCATAGTTGCCTATTGGTGTAACCGCACCCATACCACAAATTACAACTTGGTCTCGGTCATTTGTTCTCAACGTGCTTCTTCCTTGTGTATGGAGTCTCCGACATTTAATATTATCAAATAATATATACTTCTTCAATGGATTTTTTGATTTTAAGAGTATAATAGTACTATATATAAATATATAATAGGTAAATTTTTCAATGCTTTATCCCTGTCATGTATGACAGGGTATTACGCTTGAAAATAGATAAAGGAGACAAAATGAAAAAAGTTGCTTTAATTGATGACGAACCAATGCTTTTGGATTTGTATTCCAAGGCTCTAAGTAAAGAATTTGAAGTTGTAACCGCCGGAGATGGGGAAAAAGGTTTAGTCCTGATTGAAGCGGAAAAACCGGATATCGCTCTTATTGACGTCAGAATGCCCAAAATGGACGGCATTTCCCTTATTGCAGAGTTAAAGGCTAAGGGCTTGCTTAATATTCCTGTGATTATTTTAACTAATTTTGTTAGAGATGAAAAAATCGCCCAGGCAATTGAATTGGGGGCCAAAGAGTATATTGTTAAAGAAAAGGTTACCCCAGCAGAAATTGTCAATCGTGTTAAATTAATTTTGGATTTAAAGTGAGCGAAGTCTTTAAAATTGTAATTTACGGGATCTTAGCGGGAGCGGCAACAATTGTTGGTATTTATTTAGTATTGTTTAAAGAACCCTGGGCGCGTAAAAATTCCATCTATCTGATTAGTTTTTCCGCCGGAGTTTTAATTTCGGTCGCGTTATTAAATTTGATGCCTGAGGCCCAAATTTTAAGTAAAAACGCTTTAGTGTGGTTCTTGGCAAGTTTTATTTTATTCTATATTTTAGAACATGTAATTATTTTGCACTCATGCCGCGAGGGTCAACATTGCGAGGTCCATCCGATTGACCAAATCGCGCTTTTAGGAATGGGATTCCATTCACTTTTGGACGGAATAATTATTGGTGTTGGATTCGAAGTGTCATCTGCTTTGGGAGTCATCGCGACTTTATCTGTAATTTTACATAAACTTCCGGACGGCATTTCCATGATTTCAATATTACTTCATAGTGAATATGAGCGGAAAAAGGCCGTCAATTATTCTTGGATAGTTGCGTTGGCAACGCCAATAGGGGCAATCGGATCTTTTTTGTTGGCGAAAAATCTTTCGGAGAATTTATTAGGAATTTTAATTGCCATTGCCGCCGGTTCCTTTCTTTATATTTCTGCGGCCGACTTAATTCCGGAGATTCACAAAAAATCAAAAATACTAAATATAATTTTAGTCGTTCTCGGAGTTCTTTTCCCGTTCGTAGTAAAATTACTTTTTTAAATAGAAAACGGCCCCGTCAAGGCGGGACCGTCAAGGTTTGGTGATTATCGTTTAGCAATTATAATTCGTTTTTCCCGGCGACCTTCGTAGTATTCCTCTACGATCGGCGCCAAGAAATACTCGATCTTTTCACTCTGGTCGGACTGTCCATTGTAGTCAACAACTATGACCGGCACTCCGGTGTCTTGTTGGTACGTTTGTACCAGCATTCCGGAAATTATTGTTGGCCCACAACCGAAAGGCCCGGCCAAAATGATTCCATCAACCGTATTCGCATAGTGTAGCGCAGACCCCATGCTCGGGGTTACTTCCCCGCCAAAGTGCGGATGCACATACTCAGTCGCATTACGGATAAGATGACTGGCCGCCGGATATTCATGGCCGTGAAGTGCTTGCGAAGCGGCTTGGCTGAAACGACGTTCACTTCGCCGTATGAGGTGGTAGTAGGCGAAACGGCCGAACCAATTACGAAGTTCCTTACGGAACTCTTTCTGGCTACTGGCTGCGTGCCAGGTTCTGTCCCAGGCTATCTGACCAGCAATACAGTTAGTGTAAGAGAAAAACTCCGTCATCGGGGCTAAGATGACTTCGCAACCGCAGGCCTCGACCTTGCGAGCCAGGTCGCGATTGGCAAAAGCGCTCAAGCGAACGAAGAACTCCCCGCCCAACAAGATGAGAGGTTTCCTCTCAATCTGGGAAGGCATTCTGCTCAGAAAGTCATCTTGAGCAGATCTTAAGAGATCGACCATCAAACCCAAATGCTTGGGTGTGAACAATTCTCTTGTTCCTTGATGGCTTACTCTTAGAAGTTCTGGGATCGCAGATATCAGAACCCAAAGATGTCTGTTGAAAACCTCATCGGCGGCTCCCGAACGTATTTCATACGGGCGGATCGCCAGTCGCATCGCTTGCAAAAAGTCATGCGCCAACAACGCGTTGTATCCGATGAGAGATAGTCGGGGCGTGATGCCTGTGTCGGTACTTTTATTACCAATGGTGCAAAAACGGGCTTCGGAAAAGCCCAGACGTTCGAAGATATCGGCATCAACCATCTGATAATAACCCAATCGGCATGGACCTTGCGAAGTTGCCTGGAAAAACGCCGCTTTTGCCGGATCAAAGCCCGGTTTTGTCGCGTGTTCCAGATAGTATTGGGTGGTGACGAACATAGGCAAACACGGATCGCGCCGGAAAGCGCGCCGAGCCAGGGTGAGGCTTGGGTCGGCAATCTCCGAGAGAACTTCGGCTTCCATTCCGGCCTCGCCAAAGAGTTTGGCAAGAATGTGCGCGCCTTCGTTCATCGGAGGAATGAGGATTTTTCGAGCGCCAACTTGGTTAATAGCCAGGCATCTCGGCAAAGTTGACTTGGGTGTGCCTTTGCTGGCATGACGCAAAGTTCGAAAGTGCGATTGCATCCTTGTGATAACTCCTGCGTCAGCCGTGTGTTCGTCAATTTGCATCTCATAACAAGCCTCATTGAGTTCTCGACGAACAAACTCAAGGGAGAATGCATCGGGTGAACAGTTAAAGTAGGTCAGAACGATTGCCCAGAGTTTCGGATGGTTACGGACAAACCGTGCCGCTGCCAGGTGTAACTGGATCTGACGTGAGTAAACATCAGGCCAGTCATCGGAGATATCCGGCAAGGGCAGGAAATCTCTGGGAATTGCCAAATAGCCTTCATCGTTGATTTTGCGGAAGATGTCCATATTGACCGTCGGGTCGTACATCGTGTACGGCCGACCCAGGACAACAATAGCCTTTTCATCTTCGCCAAGGCTTGCCAGGACTTCTAGGCCGCGCGCGGCAATTTTTGCGCGGAAAGTTTGCAAGGCCTCAAGCCCGGCTCGCACTGCCTGCTTAATCTCATATGCCTTGTGTTTCACGTGCTTAGTTGCGTGTTGCCGATTCATCTGGCGGACGATCGTGCGGCAGGTGTGTTCCAGATAACGATTACCTAGCCTTAGATGAAAAGTTCCGACAATCACCTGTGTGCCTTTTTTCTTAAGGCCTAGGGTGGAAACAATGTAATCCGGTGCAGCCTGGATGAAGGGACATACTTGGGCTTCATCGAACCCTTCTGCCAGTTCTGTATCACAGACTTGCGGCAGGAAGATGTAGTCAACGCCTTTCTCTACAAGAGATTTAGCGTGACCGATGAAAACCTTGGCCGGATAACATGGTTCTCCGACTGACGACTCCACGCCCATGGCGGAAATCCGGCTATTTGTTTCGGGAGAGGCGACCACTCGGTAGCCGAGACACTCAAAAAACCTTTGGTAGAACGCGAAGTACGGGTAAAACAGTCCGTACCTCGGGATTCCCACCGTTGGGGCATCGTCGGGCAGATTTATGCCGGTTGGCTCAAGTAGATCTCGCACGTATTCGGCGCGAAGATTAGGGAATTTTTTGGTTGTCTTTTTCTGTTTTCGTTTCTGGGCGCCACTATATCTTTCGCAACGGTCGTTGTAGTAGTAACTTATAGCGTCATTTCCACCGCCAAGTTGATAGACATTAACATCGCATCTATTGGCGCACTTGTCACACTCAAACGAACTTGCCTCGTAAACATCGCCGGCGATTTGTTCGAACCCTCGAAAACTACTTGAAGTTGTGTTGGGCATGTCTTCGAGCAAAAGAACGGCTGCTCCCACCGCACCAGTAATATGCGGGAACTCAGGCACCTCGATGTCCATTTCCAGAACTGTTTCAAAGGCAGCCACCAAGGCTTGGTTAAAAGCCGTGGCACCTTGAAAAGCCACTGGTTCTTCGACTTCGAGATTCCCCAAGTTTTTCAGATAGTTTTCCACGCTCGCTAAGCACACTCCGGCAGCGATGTCTTCGTGTGATACATCTTTCTCGAGGAGTTCATCAACCATGCGTTTGGTAAAAACCGTGCAGTTTGAATCAGTCACGGCGGGCCTTTGGGCGCGTAATGCCGCCTGGCAGAAATCTTCGATACTTGCAAATCCGAGCATGATCGAGACGTTTTCCAAAAATGCACCTGTACCGGCGGCGCAGGCCCGGTTCATGACCGAGACAAAACTGCCGTCGGGGTTGATTTTGATTGCCTTTGAGTCTTGCCCGCCAATTTCGAGAATTGTCCGGACATTAGGCATAAAGATCTGTGCACCATGTGCCTGGGAGGTGATTTCATCGTAAACGCCATCAGCACCGATCAGGTCTCCAGTTAGGTAACGACCGCTGCCAGTGGTGGCAACAAGCATTACCCGGATTCGGTAACCCTTATCGAGAATCTGTTCTTGGATTTTCTCAAGACAATCGCGGACAGCCCTAACTGGGTCACCCTCTGTGCGTCGGTAGTGCCAGGCCAAGATCTTCAAGCGATCTTCGCCCCAAGCGACCAATGCCATTTTGGTTGACACAGAACCGATATCAACACCTAAGGCAGCCACTGGGATTTCTTGAGGAATTTCATCTTCGTTCGCTTCATGCTTTCGATGCACTCTTGCCTTAATTGGTCCTGTGCTTATGTAATCAAAGGTGTGCTCCTGCGCTTGGCTAAGTCTCTCAAGAACATCTTCGAGACTCACCTGCTTGGTTGCCTTTAAGGCAGCACCAATAGCACCCAGGGTAAGGTTAGCGCCCTTCGGGATGTCAAGCATACCGTCAAAAAGTTGTCGTTCCCTGAGAATCTCTGTCAAATATCTTACCATCGCCGGATTTTCTGATATGCCGCCTACAAGCAAAACAACACCCTCGTAGGGTTCTCGGCCACCAAGGTTGTTGATGGCATTGCGGGCAATTGCCTGACAAATTCCGGCAGCAATCCGCTCGCGCGGAGTGCCTTTCTGGTAGAGGTGGACAATGTCGGATTCTGTGAAGACAGCGCATCGACCGGAAAGAATGGCAGGGTTGGATGTCTCGAGAGCCGCCTGGGCAAATTCCTCCAAACTGGAGAAATTGAGACGCCGAGACATTTCTCGAATAAATGAACCCCCACCGGCAGCGCATCGCCCGGAAAGCCGGGGCGTGCGCATGACAAGTCGGCCGGATTTATGGTCGTGGTGAAATGGCATGAACATTTGGCTTGAAGCACCCATATTGATGAGCATGCGTGTTTGCGGATAAAACCGTCTCACAGCGCTTGAAAGCGCGGACGGTTCTCTGATCGGGTCCACGGAAAGGATATCGGTGATCATTCCACTACCGCTCCCGGTTAGACCCAAGAGTATTTCGGTGGAATCACCAGCTGAGGCTATTTCGATGAGTTTTCTAACACATGCCAGGTGGTGGCCCGCGGCCATAAGCACCGGCAAAGTGTCAGAAATTCTGCCATTATGATCCAAAATGACGGCTTTGACAGTTTCAGAGCCAATATCAAAACCAAGTCTTCGTTGCATTTGGCCTTCTCCTCCGTGGTTTCTTTGGTTGTGAAGAGCACCAGTCGAATTTTTACCTCGACTGGACTGGGTTAACTATACCCTTTTAAGGAGTAATTGTCAACGCGGTAGTTATATAAGATTTTCTTTGATCCCAGCACCAATAACTTGAATATTCCACTCTAATTATTCATAAATGCTTACCGGCTGCGTCCGTATTCCATTTCAGGTTATGGTGTGGGGCATTGCTTGTTCGTATTTTGTTCGCTACAATAGAACTATTAGATTATTATCGAGTTTGCGAGTTCATTATTAACCCGCTAATAAGTAACTCGTTAATAAATTAATAAAAAAATGCAGCCACCGAAAGATTTCTCTAACTTATTTTTGGACATGAATGCTTTTTTTGCTTCAGTCGAGCAACAGGTCCAACCGACTTTACGGGGCAAACCTATTTGTGTAGCCCCATACATTGGCGACACTGGTTGTTGTATCGCCAAATCATATGAGGCAAAAAAATATTTAGTTCAAACGGGAACATTGGTAGGGGAAGCCAAAAAGGCGTGTCCGCAGATTGTAATTGTTGAATCTAGGCCGGAACTTTATATGTTTTATCACAAACAAATTGTGAAAGCTTTAGAATGTTTTTCGCCCTTTTTACGGGTGTTATCCGTGGACGAGTTTAATATTAGACTGGGTGGTTTAGATGCTAGTTACAATGAGGCGGTTAAGATGGGCAAAAACATCAAAAAGGCCATCCGCGAAAAAGTAGGGGATTATTTAACCTGTTCTGTTGGTGTGGGACCAAATATGTGGCTTGCTAAAGTTGCCGGAGAACTTAAAAAACCCGACGGCCTGGTAGTTTTAACTTTGAAAGAACTGCCGGCTTTGTACAGAAGTTTAAATTTGATTGATCTTCCGGGGATAAATATTGGCATGATTAGACAACTGCAACATCGAAAAATTAAAACCCCTTATGACTTTTATCTTCAAAATTTGCATAACCTTTCCCGTTGGTTTGGCCACCCGGGAAGGGTTTGGTATTACCGTTTGCGCGGTTTTGAAGTTGATGATGTTAAAGCGACGACAAAATCGATCGGCCATCAACACGTTTTAGCGCCCAAATACCGCGACTGGCAATCGGCGCGGCGGGTTTTAATTAAAATGGCGCATAAATGCGCCGAGAGATTGCGCAAGAAAAACTTTTGGGCTGGGGGAGTTTCGATCAACGTAAGATTTTTAGATAAACCTGCCCGCCAATCGCCTGACGGCTCA
>JAENIV010000011.1 GCA_016844295.1 Candidatus Berkelbacteria bacterium | reverse complement strand
CGGGCAATGTGTCCGCATCTGCCAGAACCGATTTCTAATAAAACAAGGGGGTCGGAAACTACAGTACCGTCTTCATAAAGCGGTTGTTGAAAGTTGTGATTATACATTGTTAGATGAACCTGGTTGATTATATTTTGCCATTTTAATTCTTCTCTCTCTCTCTCTCTCTCAAAAGAAGGAGGATTTGCTTCCCAAAATAGTTTTTTTAAAACTGCCCGCCGAGAAACGTCTTGAAGCTTGTTTTCAATGTTGTGAATTATTTGAAAATCTATCCCATCTTTAGGATATTCGCCATATTTACTTCTTTCTTGTATTTTTTCCGGAGTTCGCCACTGTTCGGCATTGGCCTGATATTTTGCCCAAGAAGCTGTTTTTAGATATTCGGCGGTTTTGTCATTGAAGTTACCACTTGGAGAATAAACGAATGAGTTGATCCCCCATATAATTAAAAGAATTTTAGCAATCATTTTTTTGTTTCTTATCGTAAATCATAAGTATAAATGCAGCTTAACACTCTGTGGCTTTAAGCCACAGGCATTTACAAAACATTAGAAAAAAATGGCTTTAATTTCTCGAAGAAATAAAACCCTAAAACAAAAATTGTTATCGATAATCCTCCAAAGATTACGAAACTCCATGGGTGATTAATCTGACCGTAAAATAAGACATCTCGATACATATTGATTAAATGAGTCATGGGGTTAAGGAAAATAGGCAATTTAAAAGCTTGAGGAATAGAATTTTCAAGATAGAGAACGGGTGTAATGAACATACCAACAAGTAGAATCATCATAATTAATTCTTTAAGATCGCGGAAATAAACGGCCAAACTTGCCAAAATCCATCCCAGACCAACTGAAAAAAGAAAATGAATT
The DNA here is from genome assembly GCA_016844295.1 of Candidatus Berkelbacteria bacterium. Taxonomy (GTDB): domain Bacteria; phylum Patescibacteriota; class UBA1384; order UBA12157; family JAENIV01; genus JAENIV01. The sequence continues at coordinate 11,637 of JAENIV010000011.1, read as the reverse complement.
AGGACAACAACCGGAACAAGAAAAAATGTCCAAGAGAGATTATGGGGCAAGGCAAGACCGACAACTATAATATAAAAAGCAATACCAATAATTAAGGTAAGAAAACTGACTAATATACCAACAATTGGTAAGATATTAACAGGAAAAATAACTTGTTTGACTAAAGATGTATTGCTGGTAATTGAGCTGGTGCTTTTGGTTAATCCTTCTTGCATCACGATCCAGGCAACCAGGCCAACAATCGCGTACAGTGAATATTCCAATGGGGAACTGCCTTGATTGATTCGGATTTGGAAAATAAAAGTAAATATTACGGCGTATATGCCAACCAAGAACAGCGGATAAAAAAGAGCCCAAAAAAGACCCAATGCCGAACCGGCATATCGGTCAGTAACATCCTTATAAGCCATTCGCCAAATCAGACTTTTATTTTTATAGAATACTTCAAAAATTTTCGGCATCTATTTTACTCCTTTTAACTCAGATATTATATGATATCATCAAATCTCAATATTGACTATTTGTCAATTCTTAAGATTTCTGCTTTAATAAAATGTTAAGTTTATTAATTTTGATTTTTGCATTTTGAATTTTAAGTTTGACCGAGCGATAGCGAGGGAACATGTGTGGAATAGTTGGAATAATTCAAAGTAAGCCTGTTAAGAAAAGTATCTTGAGCGACATGACTCGTGAGATTGCTCACCGGGGTCCTGACTCGGAGGGATTTTATCTTGATAGAAATGTGGGTTTGGGCCATAGACGTTTGGCAATAATTGACCTTTCGCCCGCTGGTCACCAGCCGATGTTTAATGAAGATAAAAGTATTGCAATTGTTTTTAACGGCGAAATTTATAATTTCCAAAAGATAAAAAAAGAACTCGAAAAGAAAAAACATACTTTTAAATCCGGCTCTGATACTGAAGTTATCATCCACGCCTATGAAGAATGGGGTAAAGAGTGCGTCCATAAATTCAACGGCATGTGGGCGTTCATAATTTATGATCGCAAAAAAAGATCCTTTTTTGTTTCGCGTGACAGATTAGGTATCAAGCCTCTTTATTATTATTACGATAGGGAAAAACTTATTTGTGCCTCCGAGATAAAGGCGATTTTAAAATATCCAGGGATTAAAGCCAAATTAAACCCAAATGCCCTAAACGAATATTTTACATTTCAAAATATCTTATCTCACCAAACCTTATTTGAAAATATTTACCTGCTTGAGGCCGGGAACAATTTAATTTATTCCGATGGAAAATTGGAAAATATCAAATACTGGGATGCTGATTTTGAGAAAAAAGATTTAACCATCGGGCAGTGGAAAGAAAAACTTTTTGAAACCTTAAAAGAATCGGTCTGGCGTCATTTAATTTCCGATGTTCCGGTTGGGACACTACTTTCTGGTGGCATGGATTCAACTACAATTTCATATTTTGCCAGCCAGAAAAATCCTAAATTTATGACGTTTTCCGGGGGTTTTGATCTGGAAGGGACAAACGAGCGCGAATCAAGTTTGGATGAGAGAAAATATGCAGAAATTGTAGCCAGAACGGTTTCAAGTGAACACTATGAAAATGTTCTTCACCCAATCAATGTCAAACTTGCCATGCCAAAGATAATTTGGCATCTTGAGGATTTACGGTTAGGAATGTGTTATCCGCAATATTATATCGCCAAACTTGCCAGCAAATTTGTCAAAGTGGCTCTTTCGGGCACTGGTGGGGACGAAATATTCGGCGGTTATCCCTGGAGATACCAACTTATTGCAAAATCCAAAACAATCGAAGATTTTGACTTTAATCAATACAACTACTGGTCTAGATTAATTAAAGATGATCAAAAAATAAATTTTTTCTCCGATTCAATATTAGAAAAAATTGATCTGGGCAATCCCTTTAGCGAGTATCGCAACATTATTTCCCCAGCCGACGAACAGGATCCAGTCGACAAAGCGATTTATTTTGAGCAAAAAACATTTTTGCATGGGTTTTTTATTGTCGAAGACAAAATGCTCATGGCCCATTCGATTGAGGGGAGAGTGCCGATGACCGATTTTGAGTTAATCAAATTAGCCAATTCTATTCCCGCCAAATTGAAATATAAAGATAATCTTGGTAAGGTGCTTTTCCGTAAGACAATGAATAAATATTTGCCCCGAGAAATCACCACCAAAAGAAAAACCGGTTTCACTCCTCCAGATGAAACATGGTATCGTTATCAGCTCAATGAATATATGCGCGAAATTATTGTCGGTAAACGGGCGCTGGCGCGGGGATATTTTAATCGGGAATATTTAAAAAGAGTTTTTTTCGAACACGAGAAGGGCAAAAAAGATCATCGCCTGCTTTTATGGTCTCTTCTATCTTTTGAATGGTGGAACAGGATATTCCTGGAGGGCGAAGGGCATGATTTATGAAAAAACTAAGAGTTTTACATTGTCCTCTAAATAATGCCAATAACGCCTGGATTCTTTCCCGAGCCGAGAGAAAAATAGGGCTTCAAAGTGATTTAGTGGTTTTTTCAAAAGGGAGATTCTTTTCTGATTATGATCAACTTATTACCATTGATAGCGTCAGTATCCCTAATGAAATAAAAAGGATTAAGTTTTTATTTGAAGCTATTAAAAAATATGATATTTTTCATTTTAATTTTGGTCAATCTATTTGGGATCATCCTTTCCCGTCGTTGAATCATCTTGATTTGCCCATCTTAAAAAAAGCCGGCAAGAAAGTTATCTTTACTTATCAGGGAGATGATGCCAGACAAAAAGATATTTTTAGGGAAAAATACGGTAGGTCGGCTTATGGCGACGGAAAATATTCTATTTTTGACGCTTTCTTAGATTATAATAAGCGTTTAAGGATTAAAAAAATCACCAAATATGCCGATGCTATCTTTGCTCACAATCCGGATATCATGCATGTGCTTCCTCCAAAGACCCGATTTTTACCCTATCCAAATGTAGATATTGATAAGATAAAACCAGCAAAAAATCGTCCCTCAAAAACGGTAAAAATTATTCATGCTCCGACCGACAGGGCAGTCAAAGGAACTGAAGTGGTAGTATCAATAATAAAAAAATTAGCTACCAAATATCCTTTGGAATTGATATTGGTTGAAAATATGTCTCACGAGGCTGCGGCCATGATTTATAAGCGGGCCGACATCGCCATCGATCAGTTAAAAATTGGCTGGTATGGGGGGTTTGCGGTGGAAATGATGGCCCGAGGCGTTCCGGTTATTTCTTATCTAAGAGCAAGCGATATGGAGAAATTTGTCCCTTTCTGGAGAGAAATTCCGATAGTCAATGCCGATAGAAATTCCCTGGAAGAAGCATTAATGGTTTTGATTAAAAATTCATCTTTAAGAGACAAAATAGGCAAAAAAAGCCGGCAATTTGTGGAAAAATATCACGATCCTTTAAAAATTGCCAGGAAAACCAAGAAAACATACGAGGATTTATGTGCGGCATAGTGGGAATAATAAAATTTGATAAAAAACCGGTGGATAAGAACATCCTCCAAGAGTTGACAGATACATTATCACATCGTGGCCCTGATGATGAAGGAATTTTTATCGATAATACCATCGGTTTAGGCCATCGCCGGTTAAGTATTATCGATTTATCACCTTTAGGCCATCAGCCGATGTTTTATAATAATAATAACCTGGCGATTGTTTTTAACGGCGAGATCTATAATTATTTGGAAATAAAAAATGATCTTGAAAAATCGGGCTATAAGTTTAAGTCCGAGTCTGATACGGAGGTAATTTTAGCCGCCTATAAAAAATGGGGAGAAAAATGCCTCGAGCGTTTCAACGGTATGTGGGCATTTATTCTCTTTGACAAAAAAAGAAATCAAATATTTATTGCCCGCGATAGGTTGGGCGTTAAACCGGTTTACTATTACCACGATAAAGATAAATTTATTGTTGGCTCGGAGATTAAAGCCCTCTTAAAATATCCCGAAATAAAAATTCATCCAAATGAAAAAATTGTTTGGGATTATTTGATAACCGGCTGGTTGGACTATTCAGACGAGACCTTTTTTAAGGGTATTAAGGAATTACGTGGGGGGCATTACATTTTAATTAAGAACAAAAATATAATAATTAAAAAGTATTGGGATTTAAGTAAAGAAATAAACTCAAGGAGCCCCCAGGAAAACATTAACAAATTTCAGGGTTTATTTTTCGATGCTATAAGGTTAAGATTGCGCTCAGACGTGCCAATAGGGACGTGTCTTTCTGGCGGCTTAGATTCGTCAGCTATAGTCTGCGCTATTAACCGGTTTTTAAGGAAAGAAAAGTTTGACCAAATTGGTTCTTGGCAAAAAACTTTTTCAGCCATTTATGGGAAAGATTTCCCCAAAGCAGATGAGCAAAAATATATCACAGAAGTTATAAAAAAAACTGAGGCTAAATCATTTTCAGTTACTCCTTCAGCAAAGAAACTCAAAACAGAGGTTGAAAATTTAATTTATCATCAAGATCAACCAGTCTCGACAACCAGCATCTATGCCCAGTGGAATGTTTTTCGTTTAGCCCAAAGTAAAAAAATAAAAGTCATGCTTGACGGTCAGGGTGCAGACGAACTTTTAGCCGGCTACACAGGTTATTTTGGAATTTACTTTTTAAGTTTAATAAAAAGGGGAAAGATTATTACATTTTTGCGCGAACTTTATTTTTACTTAATAAAGCATCCTGATGGTTGGAGCGAACTTAGAGAAGTTTTCTCTCGTGCCCTGAAAGCCGGATGGCTGGGGTCAAAAGCGGCTTCTTCCTATCAAGGTTTAAATCCGCAGTTTAAGATATTTAACGATAATTTTTTAAATAAGTTTCACCCGGTTAAAAGAAAAAAAATCTTTCAAGATGATTTTAAAAATTCCTTGTATCATTCGCTAATGATGAATTTATCGTCTCTTTTAAGATATGAAGATCGCAATTCGATGGCTTTTGCGATTGAGTCCAGGGTGCCCTTTTTAGATTATCGTCTGGTAGAATTTGTCTTCGGCCTGCCAAATTCATATAAGATTAGAAATGGCGAGACTAAATGGATTATGCGCCAAGCCTTAAAAGGCCTTTTGCCACCAAAAATTATTGATCGGCAAGATAAAATCGGATTTGCGACACCTGAAGAATATTGGCTTAAGAACGATCTTAAAAATGATTTATTCAAAGTATTTAAATCGTCGTCTTTCCAGAAGAGAGGATATTTCGACTCAGAAAAAGTAGTGAAGTTATATCAAGATTATCTTGATAATAAGTTTTCAGATGGACAACTATTCTGGAGATTATATTGTTTAGAAATTTGGTTAAGGATTTTTATTGATTAATATGACATGCGACTTTTCATACAAACACTATCGAGAGATTTTAAAAAAGGCCTTAAATAAGGGTTTTATAATTTCTAATTTTAAAAATTCAAACTCGAAACGCGGGCAAAAACAAATTATTCTTCGTCATGATATTGATTATATTCCTTATCGAGCATTAAAAATTGCCCAAATTGAAAAGTCCCTTGGTATTTATTCAACCTTTTTCGTCCGTGTCCATGGAGAATATTACCACCCCTTTGAAAAAAAAGTTTATCCGATTATGTCCCAAATTAGAAATATGGGGCACGAGATAGGGCTCCATACCGAAGCGAGAAATTTGTCCGAGGGATTCAAGACAAATATTAAAGAACTATTTTTATTAGAGAAAAACATTTTAGAAAAAATTTTTGATCTTAAAATTGTTTCTGCGGCTGAGCATGGTGATATTGGGAAGCCTAAAAATTTTTGGCAAAATGAAATATTCACAATTCTAAATAAGAAAGAAGTAAAAATTAAATTCTGTCCAAGTGATTTTAAGGATTATAAATATATTTCTGACAGTTTGGGAAAATGGAAAGAAGGGTGCCTTTGTCAAAATCTTGATACTCATGATAAAATTCAATCTCTTACGCACCCAGATTTATGGGGTGAAGGTGCCAATGAAGAATTGCGTAAACTGATTAAAGATAACCCCCAAGTTCCAGAAAAACACAAGAAAACATTTTAAAAAATATAAAGAAAATATATTAAATATGCCATATTTTGGAACCCACGGAACCGGAAAATTTAATAGAACGGGCTTTGCTAAGATCGGTAAAAATGTTATTTTTGAGCCGGGCATTTTAGTTTTTCACCCTGAAAATATTGAAATCGGCTCAAATGTTTACATTGGCCACCATACCATTCTCCATGGTGCGGACGAAAACAAACTTATTATTGGCGATCGGGTTTGGATCGGACCGCAGTGTTATCTTCATTCCAGCGGAGGGATTAAAATTTATTCGGACAACGGCCTCGCCCCCCAAACGAGAATTATTTCATCCTTTCATGATTTAGACCAAGATGATTTAGGCCCGATTGTAAATTTACCAATCAAACAAAAAGAAGTAATTATCAAATCCGGTTGTGATATTGGTCTAGGTAGCATTATTTTACCCGGAGTAACCATTGAAGAAGGCACTCAGGTCGGTGCTGGTGCGGTTGTAACTAAAAACACAGAAAGGTATTCAATTGTTGCTGGTGTACCGGCAAGAAAACTAAAACTTAGAGAAAGCGCTTTTGAAAAAAGACATAAGCAAAAATTCAATCTTTTTCAAACTTTAAAATTGATAATCACTCACTTTATTCGCGCAATATCCGATGTAATTTTTGTCTTGTTTTTGCCCTTATTAGTCATTTATTCCTGGTTAAGATTAATTTTTAAAAAAATATTACGCCAAAAGCCGAGAATTATTTTTTCTCCTTTGGGAACACCCTTGCCCTTGAATGCTGCCCGATCAATCAGATCTCAAGGATACGAAGCGGATAATTTTGCTTACGAATGCCCTGTCTACTTTAGAAATATTTGTTTCGGTCTCGTTTTGACGGATAAACCTTTTCTGAATTTTATTAATTATTTAACAGATTATTTAGTTATTTTTATTTGGGCAATTTTGGAATACGACCTTTTCGAATTCTCGTTTGCTGGGGGAATTTTAATGTATTCCCATTTTCGGAAATTGGAGTATATCCTTTTAAAAATATTAGCCAAAAAAATATCTGTTTATGGCTATGGGTCCGATTGTAAGGCTCTTTCGGATGTGCGATCCCAGGGTTTTAAGTATAACAATGCCATGGATCGATCAGAGGCTACAGAGGGTCAATCAGAGAAAATTATCAAAGAAAATGTTAGACGCGCTCAAAAATACTCTCAAGTTTTAATTGCCGGCGGGGATTTAATCCATTTAGGCAAAAAGGGGATTATGTTACCCCTGGCAACAGATCTGAGTTACTGGCGAAAAATGCCTTTTGCGAAAAATAAAAAAGTAATTATTGCCCATTCTACTAATCATCGGTCTCACAAGGGAACGCGGTTTATTTTAGAAATCGTGGAAAAATTATCTTCAAAACTACCAATCGAAATGCTTCTGATAGAGAAAAAAACTATTAAAGAGTGTCAGAAAATTTACCCCAAGGCTGACATTTTCGTTCCCGATGTTATTACTGGTTGGCACGGGTTCACAGCCATTGAAGCCATGGCAACAGGCCGACCGGTAGTAACATACCTAAGACCAGATATAATGGAGTTTCATAAATATTATGCTCAAGGAAGAATCCCGGCGCCTTCAGCCAATCCGGATAACTTGGCTCAAGTCTTAACCAATCTGGTCAAAAATCCAAAATTAAGAGAGGATTTAGGCAAAAAAGGATCAGAGTATGCTTGGCAGTTCCATTCTTTTGAATTTGTCGGTAGTTTAAGAGCAATTATTTATGAATATATTTGGGCTAATAAAAAAATCAACCAGGCGGTCTTTGAAAAAGAAGTTAAAAAGAGAAAATTAATCAAATGAAACGTGTGGCGCAAAAACCCAATTTAAGCCAATATTTCATCGGTATTAGTAAAGACAGTCTTATCTATGGGCTCGGTAATTCCGTTTTACGAATACTGGCGCTCATGACAGCCCCTATTTTTACTCGGATATTTACCCCGTCAGATTATGGAATTATTTCTCTAATTTCCTCAATAATGTCTTTTGTAAACCTTTTCTTGATTTTCGGGATTGACCAGGCTCTTTTTGTCAGTTACTACGAGCATAAAAAGGAAAGAAAAGACGTTGTCTCGAGCGCTTTGTGGTTTGTTCTCAGCTGGGGTTTAATAATTATTACCTTCGGGGTAATTTTTTCCAGAGGTATCTCGAACCTGATTTTTGATAATCCCAACCAAGCCAATATTTTAGCCATCGCCCTGATAAATTCATATATAATCTTAGCAATAACTATTGCCAAAGCGGTTTTTAGATTGGAATTTAAAGCGCGGACGTTTGCTTTTGTTTCTGCCTTTAATGCTCTCATAGCCACCGGTTTAATGATTCTCTTAGTAGTTAAATATCACTTAGGAATAATGGGCTATTTCGCCGGTTTACTAATCGGAACATTTTTAAGCGCGCTTTTAGGAATTTACTTTATTAGGAAGTCAATAAAATTTAAAATTACCTTCGTGCGCCTTAAAGAGATGGTAAAATTCGGAAGCATGATTGTGCCGACCTCTTTATCCTTTTTTATTTTTGATCTGTCTGACCGGTTTTTTCTCAACCATTACCGTGATTTATCGGAAATAGGGCTTTATTCGATCGCCATCAATATCGCTTCGATCTTAACCTTTTTTTCCTTTGCCTTAGGTCAGGCTTGGTCGCCTCAAATTATGAATATCTATTTTAATAAAAGAAAAATTTATTTTCATTTGGTTCCCAAGTTTCTGATCTATTATTTATTATTCTTTCTCTCTTTAGCCGTGGGATTAAGTATTTTTAATTATGAGATATTAAGAATTTTTACCACCCCTAAATTTTTTGGCGCCTCAACTGTAGTCCCAATTTTAGCCTTGGCCATGGTATTTTCAGCCTCAAACCAATTTACAGCCTTAGGAGTAACAATTTCTAAAAAAACGAAATATTTGGCGATCTCGACGGCCTTAGCAGCGGGTATTAATATTATTTTTAATTTTTTACTTATTCCCAAATATGGGATGTTGGGCGCCGGTTACTCAACGGCAATTTCGTATTTATTTTTAACAATCAGTTATTTTTTCAACAGTCAGAAATTCGTTCCCCTGAAATTAGATTGGCAAAAGATATTAAAGATGATATTATTGGGTCTTGTATTTATTTTCTTTTCCCCGAGATTCTGGAATTATACCTATCCGATAAATTTAGCCATCAAGATTAGCGAGTTTAGTCTGTTTTTCGTCAGTTGCTACCTTTTCCAAATTATTGAAAAATCAGAATTAACAAATCTTGGAAATTACCTAAAAAAGTTTTTAAAAATCGCCAAATGACAATTGATCAAATTTTTAAAAAATTTAAAAAAAGTTACAAAAAAGCCCTGGTGACAGGAGGGGCTGGGTTTATAGGTTCGCATATTTGTGAGGAATTAGTTACTAGAGGCTTTCCGGTAGTTTCGATTGACGATTATTCAGCCGGTAAAAAGATAAATTTAAAGCATTTAAGAAAATATAAAAATTTTACCGAAGCCAAGTGCGATATTACGGATTCGAAAAAACTTAAAAGATATTTCAAAGGTGTAGATATCGTTTTTCACAACGCTGCGAGTAAAAAAAATGTCTGTTTAATAAACCCCGTTAGGGACTTAGAAGTCAATGGAGCAGGGACATTTAATCTTTTAGAATTATCTAGCAAAAATAAAATAAAAAAATTCATTCATGCTTCCACGGGATCGGTCTACGGCGAAGCACAGTACACTCCTCAAAATGAAAAACACCCCTTTGGTCCGGTTTCATATTATGGTGTAAGTAAATTGGCCGGGGAAAAGTATGTCAACGTCTTCGCTCACCTTTATAAACTTGACACGACAATTTTAAGATATTTTCATGTTTATGGCTCGCGCCAGGAGTTTAACGAATTCGGAGGGGTAGTAGCGATTTTTATCAGAAATTTATTGGAAAATAAACCGCCAGTGATATTCGGAACAGGTAAGCAGGAAAGATCCTTTACCTATGTTAAGGATGTCGTGAAAGCAAATTTGTTAATTGCAACCTCAAAAACAGCTAGAGGAGAAGTGTATAATTGTGCCTCAGGAATTAAAGTCACCATTAATGATCTTTGTAAACTTATCCTGAGGGCATTTAATCGAGAGGATCTTAAGCCAATTTACAAGGATTGGACAATCGGGGATATAAAGAAATTTGATATTGATAATTCAAAGATTGCCAAACTCGGAATGACTTTTCAAAAAGATTTTAATTTACAGGTTGAAAAAACTTTCGAGGAAATGGTTAATTATATAAAAGATGCGAAAAAAAGCCCCCCTAATAAACAAAAGAATCTTCGTCGGATTTAATCATGCTGGTGCAGCGGGTATTTGGCAATTCACACGAATTTTAAGAAAGAGGGGCTACCAGATAGATTTTTACGGACTTGATGAAGAACGGCTGGGAATGTCGGTGGATTTTTTATTAAAATTTTCAAATAACCGCATAATTGCTCTCTATCAAAAAATTATTTATTTTTTTAAAATTTTACCACGCTATGATATTTGGCATTTAAATTTTATGGAAGGTTTTTTCTTCTATCCTTTAAATCTTCTAATTTTAAAAATATTTGATAAAAAAATCGTCTTAACATTCCGGGGGGCAGAAGTTAGAACAAATATTGATTTTATGCCAGAAACTATTTCCGGAAAAATTCCCCAAAGAGATTTGCCAGAATATTATCGCAACATTTATGAAAATAAAGATGTTTGGAAAAACTTTTTAAAAAAATTAAGGATGCGAATTTTTATCAAATTCGCTGATAAAGTCGTGCTTACAGGTCCATTTTTGGCTAGTCAGGTTACGAGATTCGATAAAATTATTCCTTATGCGCGAGACATTGGCGAATTAAAAAAATATTCACATAATCAGCATAAAAAAATCACAATTTTGCATGTGCCTACCGAACCTATTGTAAAAGGTACGCCGGAAATAAGAAAAATATTTCAAAAATTACAAAAAAAATACAAAAATATCAACTTTAAAATTCTTGAGAGAATGCCTCGTGACAAACTTTTGTTAGAACTCTCAAAAGCGGACATTGTTATAGACCAAATTATTGTTGGCTGGTATGGCGGCCAGGCGGTTGAGGCTCTGGCGATGGGAAAGATCGTCTTAGCCTATTTACACCCACCATATTTTGCTCTTGTCTCCTATGGAAAGGAGATACCAATTATTAATTCCAGCTTTTGGACCCTTGAAAATGATCTCGAAAGTACAATTATTAATTTTGAGCACATCAAAGAACAATATCGTCATCAAGGTATTAAATTTGCTAAAAAATATCATGATAACCATCTGATTGCGAGAGAATATCTAAATGTCTATAAATCAGTTCAATAAAATCTTAATTGTATCGTATTTGTTCCCACCGGCGGGTGGGGGCGGAGTTTTAAGAATTACCAAGTTTGTAAAGTTCTTGCCCCGTCTTTTTTGGCAACCTTTCGTTATCACACCCAAAAAGCCATTTTACCCCATTCAAGATCCGAATTTATTAAATGAATTGCCGAAAGAGGCCTCAATTAAGAGAATTACTTACTTCGAACCAGGAGGATGGTTTAACTGGCGGCCTTG